>NZ_ALNN01000024.1:0-45412 GCF_000293175.1 Capnocytophaga sp. CM59 | reverse complement strand
CTTTGCTTTAGCTTTCTTTTATATCAATTATGGGTATATCTAAAGTTGTATCATACTTTTTGAAGCACCACCAGAAAAACGTTTTGTTTTTACGAGTTTTTTATATAAAATAAGGGCGAATCAAGATTCGCCCTTACTCTTGTATGCTTTATACTTAATCATTGATAGCCTTGATACCAGGGAGAATCTTACCTTCTAGGCTTTCGAGCATAGCACCACCTCCAGTGGATACATAGCTTACCTTGTCTTCAAAACCAAATTGTTTTACTGCGGCTACAGAGTCACCACCTCCTACCAAGGAGAAAGCTCCCTTAGCAGTAGCTTCAGCTACGTATTCGCCTACAGCTATGGTTCCCTTGGCGAAATTAGGCATTTCAAACACCCCTACAGGGCCATTCCAAAGAATAGTTTTGGAAGCGAGGATTACCTTCTTGAAGATTTCTAAGGATTTTTCCCCAGCATCCAAGCCTTGCCAGCCATTAGGAATCTTGTCTATAGGCACCACCTGAGTAGAAGCATTGTTATTGAAGTCATTAGCAGCTACTACATCCACAGGTAGGTGTACTTGTACGCCTTTTTCTTTGGCCTTCTTAAGAATATCCAAAGCCAAATCCAGTTTGTCATCTTCGCAAATAGAGTTACCTATCTGTCCGCCTTGCGCCTTGATAAAGGTAAAGGCCATACCGCCTCCGATAATTAAGTGATCTATCTTATCCAAAATATTTTCTATGATAGTAATCTTAGACGATACTTTAGAACCGCCCAAGATAGCGGTTACAGGTTTTTCTCCTGATTTCATTACCTTGTCAATACTTTCAATTTCCTTGGCAAGGAGGTAACCGAAATACTTATCCTTAGGGAAGAACTTAGCCAAAATGGTAGTAGAAGCATGGGCGCGGTGAGCGGTACCGAAAGCATCATTGACATAGATGTCGCCTAGCTTAGCGAGCTTAGCAGCGAAAGCCTCATCGCCTTTTTCTTCTTCGGGGTAGAAACGTACGTTTTCCAAAAGGAGTACCTCTCCCGCTGGTAGGTTCTTAGCGGTATTTTCAGCCACTTCCCCTATACAATCAGGAGCAAAATGAGTAGGTACGCCTAGTACCTCTCCTATTTGCTTTACCAAGTGAGAGAAAGAATACTTATCGTCCTTTCCTTTAGGGCGCCCGAAGTGAGAGAGAAGGATCGCACTACCGCCATCCTTAACGATTTTCAAGATAGTAGGTTTCGCCGCCTCAATACGAGTGGTATCAGTAATCTCAAATTGGTCATTGACAGGTACGTTGAAATCCACACGCACCAATACTTTCTTGCCTTTGCAAGAAATATCATTAATGGTCTTCATATATGGTAAATTTAATCTTGTTCAGTTTTTTTAAGCCGTGCAAATATAGGTTTTTTTCTTTAAACAAACAAGAATTTAATGAGGTAATTTGTCAATCGACTCTTTAGCTTGATTTATTAAAATCTTTTTTGTACATTTGCGGAATATCAACAATTTACCTTAAATGGATGTAAAAATATTCCAACTACATAAGCGTTCTGTTTATGTTTTTGATAAAATTCAAGATCAATATAACATCAATCTCTCCAAGAATGCCCTTGCCTTAGCCACAGGATTTCCTTATAGCTATCAATCAAAGGAATGGGCAAGGTCTCTAGTGGATAGCTTTGTAGCAAATCCAGAGCTAGACCCTATTGCATTATCTGCCCTTTTTACAAGTGTAGGAGTAGAGAAGCAAGCGGATGGCTTGGCTACCTTTATGGGAATACAGATTCATGGCGCCTTATTATCTTATATCACCTCAGGAGCAATTGCCGGATTCCATATACATAAAGATCAGACAATTACCCCCTTCCCTCACAAGGATATAACAGAATTAGAGGAAGACCATGTTGTCTTAGGTAGGCATCTACTCCCTGATGTCTCCATAGCTGCACAACAGTTCAGAAAAGGGGAGATCAATCTCAAGTGGGAAGACAAGATTGTACTTAGTACCCATGCACTAGCTAAGCTGTTGATGGAGGATAAGAATGTAATGACCAAGTTACTCTCTCTTAATTCTTTTGAAGAGTTCTTTGATTACATTATGGAACTGTGGAGAGATGAGAAGCTAGCAGAAGATGATATAACATTCTGTATTATAGAGCCTCTTGCCATATCTGCTTCCCATCTCTACCTGCCTCCTGAGGGTTTTTCTTTTCCCAAAGACACCCCTAAGGAGCAACGGAGAAACCTCCAAGAGGAATTGGCTAGACAACAAAGCACTATCGCACAACTAAAGAAGCAAAAGAAACGAATACGCTATGCTGCTATTTGCCTATTTGCTCTTTTAACCGCTGCTGTTGGTTATCTGCTTTTTAGCCCTTCTCCTACAGAAGCAGTGGTTCCAGCGCCTACTCTCTCACCTATTGTAGCGGCTAAAAGGGATAGTCTGGAAAGCTACAAGCTCGCTCTCTACAAGCAAGACAGCCTACTTCAGCAGGGCAACTTAGCCGAGCTTCCTTGGGAGCTTAAGACCGCCATGCTACGCCCCGAAGCCAGCCTTGACCTACATATCTCACGGCAGGATTCCCTTATAGGGACGATACACCTTGTAGGGATCACCCAAGCAGATACTACCGATCTATCGCTTCCTACTCTAAAAGTAAAAAACATAGAGAAACCTAGCTCTCTTGAGAAAAAACGACTCAAATCACTGCTACTCACTAAAAACAAATCCGTTAAAAAACTAAAAATTTATATAGAAGAAACCAACATTATCTTTACTTTCCCCGACAAATCCCAAAAGAGTATTCCTCTAGCGGAATTAATAGAAGGGAAATAGGAAATTTACATCTCTGCCCTAACATTCTAAGACTATTTCTAATAAGCATAGTCCTCCTATAGAGATGCAATAATTGTGTCTTAATGAATTACATAACCCACTTTCAACTAACTAATTACTCTCATTATCACATTGCCTCACTGTCCAATTATCTCCCCTTGTATCCACTACCCAGTCGTAGCTTACTACTTCGGGAAGGGTTTTATAGTATTGTATTTTGCGAATGTGAGTGATATAGGACTGCTGGGCGATGGCGCGCTTGTGGTCATTGGCAATTATGGTGATAAAGGTACGCTGAGGGTGGGTAAGCAGCCATAAGAAATCGGCCTGCCCATAGTCGTCTGCCCAATGGAGGATGGTGGCCTTTTCTGGTAAGGCAAGAGAAAGCTCATGATACTGCTTTTTACGCTTTTGGAAATCAGCTCGGATGGCATGCACTATATAAGGCTCCTTGTATAGGTAGCATAGAAAGAGTTTTTTCTTGAGGTAGTCCTCCCCTTCTATACGCTGACGCAGTAGGGCAAACTGCTCTCGGAAGTACCTGCCTATTAGCTTGGCACGTTCTTTCGGGGACGAACCAAAACGAGGATCATCAAGCGCTATCTGTTCGGCGGCTACTACGGTGATACTACCGTCATAAATGGCGAAATCCCCCTTGGGTTGTACCTCGGAATTACCGTGTATATACACAAGGGTCAGCGGCTTATGGAAGTGCTCTGCTACAAGGAAAGCTCCCTTATGAAAGCGGTGAATGACATTGCTCTCCGAGCGCTTGCCCTCTGGGAAGATCATAGCCGAATAACCATTGGCAAAGTTTTTAGCAAATATATCCATTCCTTTTTCTATTCCCTCGGAGGCAGGGTAAAAATCCATCGCCTGTACATAACGACCAAACACCACGGAATGATACACCCAATCATTGACCATATAGCTTACTCGTGGGGTGAGCATGCCTATAGCAAGTGTATCGAGCCATGAGTTGTGGTTGGCTATCATCACCGAAGGCTTAGTAAAATCTATCGCAGAGGGGTTCTCTACTCGCTTGCGTACAAAGGGATTGGAATAGAGTACCGAAGTGGTGAGCTTGGCAGCCAAGGTGCGCAGCCAAAGCGTTTTCCCCTTGGGTAAGAGCTTTAGGAGCAACCAACCCGAATTGGAGAGTATGATAGAGAACACCACATAGTAGGTTATGGATAGAATCGTATTTAGTAATATACGCAGCGAGATAGGCGACAAACCTTTCTTGGGGCGATTGAAGATAAAGAACCTAAAGAGCGACGGATAAAATACGAAGGTTAGCAATAAGGCCGAGAATATCCCTATGAGGGAGACTGAGGCAATAGAACGCAGGGCGGGATGCTTGGCAAAAATCAAAGTCCCTATGGCTAAAAAGGTAGTGATAGAGGCCAGCAGTACCGATACCTTATATACAGGCAATTCGTCCTTACCTGTGGAATAATCTTTCTGGAGGGCGCAGGTCATAAAGATACTAAAATCCACTGAGTGCCCCAAGACTAGGGTGCAGACGATTATGCTAAAGACATTGAACTCCAAACCGAAGAGGTTCATCAGGGCCGTGGTTACCACTCCCGTAAGGGCAATGGGGATAAGGGTTAGCAGGACTAATTCTATACGGCGGAAGAACACTAAGAGGATAAAGAAAATCGCCAAGGAGGCATAGGAGGCCAAAGCGAGTACATCATCCTTGAGCTTGCCCAAGAATGTTTCGCTTATCTGCTTACGGTCTATGACTATTGCCGGCGTCTGTTGTTCTATTTGCTGTATAAAAGCATCACGCTGGTCTGTGTTGAGCTTGACCAAATTGGCTATGGTATAGAAGCCGTCTTTTTCAGTGATAAAATCCTTGATCGGCAGGGCAGAAAGTGCCTCGTAATCAGAGAGGTTGGTTATGGGTGCTTTGCGCTGCTCAAGGTAGGCAAAGAAAGGTGTATACATACCTAACTTGAACCCCGTCTCTTGAGCAAGAGTACTGAGCGAGTGGGCAAGCGCCTTGACACGCTCCTCACTCCAGAAGTCACTCCAGCGTTTTAGGCGTTTTTGTTGCTCCGCCAAAGGGAGTACTACGGCTCCCAGGGAGGAGAATTGTTGGAGTTTGCCTTGGGATTTGAGCTGAGTAAGGGTATGATAGAGCTGAGTGTTTTGACTGAGCGCCTCGTCCAAAGAGTGGCCATAAGCGGTAGTATAAAGGGACTTATACTTGCTATCGGTAAGGGTTTCGAGTCGTTGTTGTGCTTTCTCATAGCGGTCGCTTAGGTAATTGACCGAGGCTATATCGCCATTGAAGCGCACCTCGTGAAACGCTACAAAGCTAGCCAAGATAAGCAGCAAGGCTGCCCCTACTACCCATTTGTTCTGGTGAAAAGGGTAAGCCCCTACCCTATCGAGAAAAGTTTTGCGGGCTTCTATGTTTTTATTTTTCCTATAGAAATGAGGAATCAGCAGCAAGGAAAGCAAGGCCGAGACCATGATCCCCACAGAGGCGAAAATCCCCAAGTCGCGCATCACCTCCGAATGCACAAAAAGCAGACAGAAGAAGGACAACGCAGTGGTGAGGCTACTGAGCAGCAAAGGCGTAGTAACCGAACGGTATAGCTCCCGTGTGTCTTGAGTAGCCTTGTAGTGGGTGAGGATATGCAAAGAATAGTCTATAGTAACTCCCAGTAGCACCGCTCCCAAGCTGATAGAGATGGCCGAGATACTTCCCTTGAGCCAGTAGAGCAAGGCTAAAGCAGTAAGTACGCCAAAGAGAGAGGGTATAAAGGCTATGAAAGGTACTGTTATACTTCGGTAAAAGAAGATAAGTAGCAGACAGAGGGCAGAAAGGGAGATAAGGACGGTAGTGAGTATATCGGCCTTGATTTGAGAGGCATTGCTCACCGAAATAAAGGGCGCTCCGAAGAACTCACAAGAGGCCTTGCCTGCATATTGGGCATTGAATTGTTCCTGTAGCTGCTCCAAAGCGTCTACAAAAGCGGTGTTATGCTCCGTATCGCTCCCCTGAAATACAGGGTTGAGAAAAAAGAGTATATGCCGCTGGTCTTGGGTAGTAAGATAGCCCTCTGAGAGGGTTAGATCTGTGCCTATATTGAGGGCTTGCAATTTCTGTAATCCTCTAAAGGTCAGCGAAAATGGATCTTTGCGAACAAACTGTTGGGCTACCATACCCGCAGGGGAGAGCATCATACGGTAGTGCCCTTGTACCAAAGCACGCAGGCTATCGGTTTGTAGTCTTTGGGCTAAGTAGTCATAATCTTTGTCTTCCAAAAACAGTGGTAGATGCTCATAGACAAAGCCCCACGCTTTGTCAAGCTCCTCTTCTGGAATGATTCCTTGAATATCGGTAAAGTACTGAGGAAGTCTTTGGCGGAGTGTATCGCAGAGTGCATCGGTAAGGGCTTGCATATCAGCAAAATCACCTGTATTCTCCCTGCTTACAATAACTGAAATCTTATCGGCAAAGTTCAGTTGTTTGAGCACCTTGGCCGTTAAGGACGTTTTCTCGTTCTGTGGGAGCACCTTGGTAATATCTTCTTCAAAGCGCAACTGCCACACCCCCCACAGGGCAACCCCTGCCCAAAGGAGCAGACATAGGAGGGAGAAAAATTTGTACTTGTTGACAAAATCAAAAATTCTTACGAGCATTATTTCTGTATATTCATTGCTTTTCGTATCTCTTTCATAAGAGCATCCCCTCCTTGGGAAAGAAGTGCATCGGCGGCCTCCTCAGGGAAATTCCCTATTTGGTGAGCAGAAATTGTTTTTCTTACCTCCTCTGCCCTTTGTCCGTCCAAGGAGAAAAGGTTACCGACAAAGGAAATCTGCTCGCCTTCAAGAGTCGCTCTTGCCCCAATAGGGGCGGTACAGCCTCCTTCTAAGCGCTTGAGGAAACGGCGTTCTATATCGGTTTCAGCATCTGCCTTGGGGCTATTTATCTGGGCAAGCGCCTCAAGGGCATAAGTGTCATTAGCTAGTGCTACCGTCATAATCGCCCCTTGGGCAGGGGCAGGGGTCATCCAGTCCAGCGTGAGGGTTTGTAGGTTATCGTGCTGTAAGCGCTCCAAGGCAGCAGCAGCAAAAATCGCCCCTTGCCAAGGCTGCTCTTGTAATTTGCGCAGGCGGGTGGCAATATTGCCCCTGAGATTCTCTACGCTATGGGTAGGATAGCGCCTAAGCCATTGGGCTTTACGCCTAAGGCTACCGGTGGCTATGGTCGCCTCTGCCATGGAGAGAAAGTCCAAATTCCCCTTATATACTAGTACATCCTGTACATTGGCACGCTCCAGTACGCCCCCCTTTACAATTCCTTTAGGAAGCATAGTGGGCACATCCTTCATACTATGTACCGCTATATCTATATGCCCTTGAAGCATAGCCACATCGAGCACTTTGGTAAAAACCCCAGTAATACCCATCTCGTATAGGGGCACATCTAGGGTCAGATCACCCTGTGATTTCACGGGAACTAAGGTGGTGGTATAACCCAAATTTTCTAAGAGAGATTGTACCTTCTTGGCTTGCCACATAGCAAGCTCACTATCACGGGTACCTATTCGTAGTACTTTTTCCATTGATTTGTAATAACGGCCAAAGGTAGCACTTTTTGCGCACCTACGCAAATAGAATTAACAATTAATCATTAATCATTGACCATTAGTCATTATTTTCGTATTTTTGTCGGCTCTAACGATACCTATATGCAGCCACATGCCTTAAAAATACTCAAGAAATACTGGGGGTACGACCAATTCCGTCCCGCCCAAGAGCCTATTGTTGATGCTATTCTTCAAGGAAAAGACACCCTCGCCATGCTACCCACTGGTGGGGGCAAGTCACTCTGTTTCCAAGTGCCTGCTATGGCCAAAGAGGGGGTGTGTTTGGTTATCTCGCCCCTGATTTCCCTTATGGAAGACCAAGTCCGTAACCTCTCCGACAAGGGGATTCCCGCCTTAGCCCTTACAGGGAGCATTCCCCACTACGAACTGGAACGACTGCTAGGCAATGTGCAGAGTGAGGCTTACAAATTTGTCTATATGGCCCCCGAACGCCTAAGTAATGAGCAGGTGCTTTACCGCTTGCAGCATACCCTCTTAAGCTACATAGTCATAGACGAAGCCCACTGTATCTCCCATTGGGGAAAGGACTTTCGCCCCGCTTACCTTGAGTGCCAAAGACTCAAACAGTGGTTCCCCGCCCTGCCTATTGTCGCCCTTACGGCTACCGCTACCGATCGGGTACAAGAAGATATATTGCAGCTATTGCAGATTCCTAAGGCCACAGTGATCAAGGGCAGTCTTGCGCGCCCCACTTTGGCATATATGACCTATTATATAGAGGACAAATGGGAGCGGCTAGGGCGTATTCTTACCAAAAACAAGGAAAGTAGCATCGTCTATGTTCGCAACCGACGACTGACCGAGGAGCTAGCACAACACCTATGTGATGAGGGCTTTACGGCTACCAGCTTCCACGGAGGCCTCTCCATCGAAGAGAAAAGCCAGCGCTTGGGTATGTGGAAAACAGGCAGTGTACAGGTAGTGGTAGCTACCAATGCCTTTGGTATGGGGATAGACAAGGCCGATGTGCGTACTGTAATCCATTGGGACTTACCTAGCTCCTTAGAAGATTATTTTCAAGAAGCAGGACGCGCAGGACGCGATAACCACAAGGCTTTTGCCATTATCCTATACAACGATAACGATGTCAAAAAACTACTTATAGACACCCAGCGGAGCCAAGTCTCCGTCCCTTTCCTAAAGGAGCTATTCCCCAAGCTCTGTAACTACTTTCAGGTAGCTATAGGCGAAGGCGAAGGTACTACCCATTTTTTTAATCTGGCCAACTTCGCCACACGTACCCAAATGGATGCCCTCAAGGTGTATCAGGCCTTGGAGATTCTCGATCGCAATGGGGTGCTCGCCCTCAGCCAAGCCTTTTTTAGAAAAGCCAGCGTACAAATCCTCCACTCCAGCCAAGAGGTTATCGGCTATCTTGACCAAAATCCACAAGCCAAAGAGCTCCTCTTTTTCCTTATGCGTAAGTACGCAGGGATTCATGAGCAAAATATCTCCTTCAGAGTGGAAACTATTGCAGCCAACCTGCATATAAGCAGCTCCCTAATACAACAACAATTGGAAAAACTACAACAAGACGGACTTATCGCCTACAAAAACGAGCATACCGATGCCGAAATTACCTTCCTCATGCCTCGTGATGACAATAGAACCATCAACTATATTGCCCCTCAGGTCAAGTGGTTCAACCAACATAAAGAAGCACAATGCAAAGACGTACTTGCCTATATAGAACAAACAGATAGTTGTAACCAGCGCTTTCTGCTGGCCTACTTTGGGGAAACACTTGCGCAAGATTGTGGCATCTGCTCGCACTGTATAGCGCGCAAGCAAAAAACCCTTTCAAAAGAGCAAATAGCGATCATCTCTCAAGAACTACTAACCCTCATTGCTTACAACCCCATGACCTCCCAAGAGATATGTTCCGCCTCTTCCTACCACGAATGGGAGGTGCTACAAGTGCTCACCCTACTCTTAGACGAGGAAAAAATAAGGCTATTACCCAATAATCAGTTTTCTGCTAATTAACCAATTGGGATACTTGTACCTCGGATAAAGAGTTGTTTTTTTCGTGCAGGTCTTTGTCTTGGTTGCATAGGACGAGACTGTGTAGAGACGATAGGGTGCTCAGCTGGTGTTGTTGGACGTTCAGCTGGTGTTGTAGGACGCTCAGCTGGTGTTGTAGAATGTTCAATAGGCACTGTAGGTTGCTCAATAGGTCTTTCAGGACGCTCAGCTGGAGAGGATTGTTGTGTGGGTACCTGCTCTTCTTCCCAGCCTTCAATACTCATTAGGGCTTTAATGGCATTGAGCTGTTCGCGTATGTTAGGATAAACAACCGTCTCTCCTTGCACTTGAGGCTGTCCTTGAGCAATGCCCCAAAGCACTTGAATGATTTGCTTTTTCATTTTTCAATATAAACAGGTTGCAAAATTACAACATTTAAATCGTAAAATCAATAAGTAGCAATAATAAAAAGAAGTTAAATTAATGATTAATGGTTAATGATTAATGGTTAATAACACCAATCAATCGTTAAAATGTTATTCTCAACTATCTAAGACGCAATAAATTGCGTCTCTACGAAAAACTATGCCCATCGGGAATTGTCTTAGCCTGCGCTTGTGTAGAGACGCAATTTATTGCGTCTTACCTAAAATATAATCTCTCCTTTGTAGGCACAAGCTGCTAACTCACACCAGCATACATGAGAGATCTATTAGATTCTGAATATCAATCATTTACATATATTCCTCTTTATCACGTAGCCCTCTAAATTATCTATAAATCAAAAAAACTGAAAAAATGTCAGTTTTTTTAGGTTGGTAACAGAATTTTTTTGTACTTTTGTCAGCCAAAATAAGTATGGTATATTTTTTGAGTGTGTTACTTGTTTTTTCTAATTTAATTATATAATAAAATACTTTTATGAGTCTGATAAGTTCATTAATAAAAATCTTTGTCGGTGATAAGGCCAAGAAAGATATGAAGGAAATTGCGCCGCTGGTAGAGCAGATCAACGCACACCAAAAGCAATATAAGTCGCTGAGCAACGATGAGTTACGTGCCAAAACCGCCGCCTTTAAGGAGCGTATCGCCGCCGCTCGCTCGGAGTGTGAGCAGAAAATACAATCCCTCAAAACCCAAGCCGATGCTACCGATGATATTGACCAAAAAGAAGATTTTTATACTGAAATAGACAAGCTGACCGATGAGGCTTACAAGGCTGGTGAAAAGGTGCTTAATGAGATTCTCCCTGAAGCCTTCGCTGTAGTGAAGGAAACTGCTCAACGCTTTGTGGATAATCCGACCATTGAGGTTACCGCTTCTCCTTATGATAGGGAGCTAGCCTCCATGAAGGATTATGTAAGCATAGAGGGAGACAAAGCCCTTTGGAAAAACTCTTGGGATGCTGCAGGAAAGGCTATCACCTGGGATATGGTACATTACGATGTACAGCTCATCGGGGGGATTGCCTTGCACCAAGGAAAAATCGCTGAGATGCAGACAGGGGAAGGTAAAACCCTAGTGGCTACCTTGCCGCTTTACCTCAACGCCCTCACTGGCAACGGGGTACATTTGGTTACTGTCAATGACTACTTGGCACGCCGAGACAGTGCTTGGATGGCGCCTCTTTTTCAGTTCCATGGACTTAAGGTAGAATGTATTGATAACTACCAGCCTAACTCTCCTGGTCGCCGTATGGCCTATGCTGCCGATATTACCTATGGTACCAACAACGAATTTGGTTTCGACTATCTTCGTGACAATATGGCACATACCCCTGACGAACTTGTACAACGTCCTCATAATTATGCGATTGTGGATGAGGTCGACTCGGTACTCATTGACGATGCACGTACACCGCTCATTATCTCCGGCCCTATGCCTCGCGGGGAGTTCCACGAGTTCGATGTGTTCAAGCCTGCGGTAGAAGCCCTCGTGGAGAAACAACGCAAGCACTTGACCAATGTCTTGGCTGAGGCCAAAAAACTCATCTCTGAAGGCAATACCAAAGAGGGAGGCGTACTCCTTCTGCGTGTACATCGCGGACTTCCTAAGAACAAAGCGCTGATTAAGTTCCTCAGCGAAGAGGGTATGAAGCAACTCCTTCAAAAGACTGAAAACTACTATATGCAGGATAACAACCGCGAGATGCACAAGATAGATGAGGATCTCCTTTTTGTTATCAATGAAAAAAATAACCAAATAGAACTTACCGATAAGGGTATCAATGAAATGTCGCAAGGAGAAGATAAAAACTTCTTCGTAATGCCTGACATAGGGGCTGAAATTGCCAATATTGAAAAACAACACCTTCCCAAAGAGGAAGAAAATGCCCTTAAGGACAAGCTCTACCAAGAGTTTGGCGAAAAAAGCGAACGTATCCATACCGTCAACCAATTGCTCAAGGCCTATACCCTTTTTGAAAAGGATATAGAATATGTGGTAATTGACAACAAAGTGCTTATCGTAGATGAGCAAACAGGACGTATCATGGACGGACGTCGTTATTCTGACGGACTTCATCAGGCCATTGAAGCTAAAGAGAATGTACAAGTGGAAGCCGCCACTCAGACCTATGCAACCATTACGCTACAGAACTACTTCCGTATGTACCGCAAGCTCGCAGGTATGACAGGTACAGCCACTACCGAGGCTGGTGAGTTCTGGGAAATCTACAAGCTGGACGTTATGGAAATCCCAACCAACCGTCCTATTGCCCGCAAAGACCAAAATGACCAGATCTATAGAACCAAACGTGAGAAGTACAATGCGGTGATTGAGGAGGTAGTAAGCCTCTCCCAAGCTGGCCGACCTGTACTCATTGGTACCACTTCAGTAGAGGTGTCTGAACTGCTAAGCCGTATGCTTAAGCTCCGCAATATTCCTCACAATGTATTGAATGCCAAGCTCCACAAGAAGGAAGCGGAAATCGTTGCCGAAGCTGGTAAGAAAGGGGTTGTTACCATAGCTACCAACATGGCTGGTCGTGGTACGGATATCAAGCTCACCGATGAGGTGAAAGAGGCCGGTGGTCTGGCTATTATCGGTACAGAAAGACATGATTCCCGCCGTGTGGATAGGCAGCTACGTGGTCGTTCTGGTCGTCAGGGAGACCCAGGTAGCTCCAAGTTCTTCGTCTCCTTTGAGGACAACCTTATGCGCCTCTATGGTATGGAGCGTGCCATCAAGTTCCTCGACCGCTTAGGACAAGGTCTCAAGGAAGGGGAAGTATTAGAGCACCCAATCATTACCAAAAACGTAGAGAAAGCTCAAAAGAAGGTTGAGGAAAACAACTTTGGTATTCGTAAACGCTTGCTCGAATATGATGACGTGATGAACGCTCAGCGCGAGGTAATCTACAAGCGCCGCCGCCACGCCCTCTACGGAGAACGCCTTCAGGTGGATATTGCCAATATTATCTATGATACCCTTGAGACTATCCTAGAGAGCAACAAGCCTGGCAATGATTACAAAAACTTCGAATACGAACACTTTAAATACTTTGGTGTAGAACCTAAAGTCTCCCAAGAGGACTTCCATAGAAAGCCTACCAAGGAGCTACTCAAGAGCATTTATCCAGATCTGCTTGCCCTCTACAAGGCACACAGCGAGGCCAATGCAGCTATTGCTTACCCTGTCATCAAGAGTGTGTATGAGGATCAGAGCAACCAGTTTGAGCGTATTGTAGTGCCTTTCACCGACGGACAAAAGGGACTAAACATCACCACTGACCTTAAGGAAGCCTACGAAAGTCAAGGAAAGCAAATTATTGTGGATTTTGAGAAAAATATCTCCTTGGCTATCATAGACGATGCGTGGAAAACACACCTACGCCAGATGGACGAACTCAAACAATCCGTGCAGCTAGCCACTCACGAGCAGAAAGACCCCTTACTTATCTATAAGTTTGAGGCTTACAACCTCTTCAAGGATATGGTCGATAGGGTCAATAAAGAAATTGTTGCCTTCCTATTCCACGCACATCTGCCACAGGCGGCGCCCCCTGTACAGGAAGCTCATGAGGTAAGACGCACTCCTGAGCAATTGCAGACAAGCAAGGAGGAAGTACTCAATTCCGACGAACTAGCTCAGAGAAACCGTGAAGCAGGTCAGCAGGCCTCCCCTGCCCCACAAGTAACCGAACCTATCGTACGTGACCAACCCAAAATAGGCCGTAATGACAAGGTTACCATTCAGAATATCCTCAATGGAGAGACCAAAGAAATGAAATACAAGCAAGCCCTCCCTCTCTTAGAAAGAGGCGATTGGGTGATCAAGCGTTAGGCCTTACTATATATCCATAATCAGAAAGAAGCGCTTCCTAAAGGGAGTGCTTCTTTCCTATTTTTAAGGGCTAAGAATTTTTTTCTATAATTTTCCACGATAACACTTGTATAATTACAAATTTATATTTAAATTTGCGGAATGAATAAGTGTGTCTCTGGCCACATTATTAAATATAGCATTATGAAGAACTTTCTTTCCTACCTCATGGCTTGCCTCCTATTGGTGGCTTGCTCCAAAAACAATGGCCATAAGGACAGTGACCCTGCGCTCTTTAGAGAGTATATCACAGGCTTTAGTGCTGGAACTATTCCCGCCAATGGCCCTATTGAAGTAATCCTCACTGAAGCCCTAAGCGAAGAGCGCTTGAAGGATTTGGATACCTCCAAGCTCTTCGAATTCTCTCCCGCAGTGGAGGGTAAGGTGATTTTTGAGGGTAGCTTGCTCAAGTTTGTCCCTAACGAATCCTTGGAGCACAACAAGGAATATGGCGTTACACTACACTTGGATAAGCTCTTTGATGTGAAGAAGGACTTAAAAAGTTTCTACTTCCATGTACGTACCCAAAGTCTCCTCTTTGAGGTCAATATACGTGATTTACAGTCCTATAGCCGAGACTATTATTTCCTCAATGCTTATCTGGAAGCCAGCGACAACATCTCCCCTGAGATGCTCCCTGAGTTGGTTTCCGCTACTATTGACGGACAAAACCTTCGTATAAAACCACAGGCAACCGAGAGTGCTACTCGCATTGCTTTTATTGTGGATAGTATCCCCGCTCCCAAGGACGAGCAACAGACCCTGCGCATCACTTGGGATGGTAGTAGTCATAATATAGAAAGTGAAGGGGAAAACTCCCTGACCATTCCTACCAATAACCAGTTCGGTGTGGTGCAACTCCTTCAAAATGAAGGTGAACACAATTCTTTCAGCATGACTTTCTCTGCCCCCTTGGATAAGAAACAAGACCTTAGGGGACTGGTCACTGTACCTGAATACAAAGGAGATCTCAGATACTCCATCTCTGGTAACACCCTCAAGCTCTATGCCGATGAAAATTTTGAAAAAGAAATCACCATCAAGGCTTTCCAAGGTATCAGAAGCCAATATGGTGAGCGTATGACCTATGATTATACAGGCAAAATAGAGTTTGACCCTATCAAACCTGAAGTACGCTTTGTTCGCAATGGTACCATACTGCCCAGCTCCCAGAACCTAAAGGTGAATTTCCAGACTATCAACCTCAAAGCGGTAGAGGTGAGCGTGATGAAAATCTATCAGAACAACATCTTGCAATTCTTACAGGATAACAACCTAGGTGGTTCTTATAACTTACGCCGTGTAGGAGCTACTATCGCCCGTAAGGTGGTACCTATCCATGGGCTTGGCAATGGCTCACTCTCCAAGTGGAGTACTCATGCCATAGACCTCTCTAAGCTCATCTCCCCTGAACCCGGCGCTATCTATCGTGTCAAAATAGATTTCAAGAAGGAATATGCCCTCAATTGTAATGATGATAAAAAACCTATCAAGGAAGAAAACTTACCTATAGGCGAAGAAAGCATCAGTGATTATGATGACGACTACTATGACGACTATAACTGGGACGAAAGAGATGACCCTTGTAAGAGTAGCTACTATTATGAAAAATATGTAGAAACCAATATCTTGGCCACTGACTTAGGGGTACTGGTTAAGCGTGGTCAGAACAACGACTATATGGTGGTAGTCAATAATCTGCTCACCACTGCTCCTGTAAGCGGTGCTAAGGTAGAACTCTTTGATTACCAACAACAAAAAATTGCAGAAGCCTCCACCAACTCCGATGGAAAAGCGGTAGTTACCACCGCCAAGCGTGCGTACTTTGTCATCGCTCAAAAGGACAAGAATACCACCTATGCCAAGGTAGACGATGGCTCCTCCCAATCGGTGAGCAAGTACGAAGTAGATGGCTTGGAACTTGAAAAAGGACGCAATGCCTTTATCTATACCGAACGCGGAGTATGGCGCCCTGGGGATAATATCTCAGTGGGCTTCATTTTCAATGATTTTGCCAATAAGCTACCCGAAAGCCTGCCTATCAAGCTCACTTTCTCCGATCCCAACGGAAAGGTAGTACAGCAATTGGTCAAGACCACCACCCCTGAGAACCATTATCTATTCAACCTCAAGACAAGCCCCGATGCCCCTACAGGCAACTGGACTTGCCAAATCACTGTGGGTAGCGCCTCCTACTCCAAGACCATTAAAGTAGAGACCATAAAGCCTAATAGACTGAAAATCAACAACAGTCTATCTGAGAAATTTATCTCCAGCGAAGGGGAAAACGCTTCCTTACAAGTGGATTGGCTACAAGGGGTACCTGCTGGTAATATAAAAGTGGATATTACAGGAAAAATCTATCCTAAGTCCAAGCCTTTCAAGGGCTACGAAAGCTATACCTTCCACAATACATCTTTTGAGTTTTCCTCTGAGGAAATTGCTGTATTCAGCGGAAACACCGACGAACAAGGAAAGGCTTCGTTCTTCTTCTTGCCCAAGGAATTGAAGGACGCTTCTCAAATGCTGAAAATCAACCTCTTGACCCAAGCCAATGAGCAAGGTGGTGACTTTAGTACCGATGTTACTTCGGCTACTTATTCTCCTTTCTCATCTTATGTGGGAATCAAGGCGCCTAACGATAGCTATTACTATGAGACAGGCAAGCCTGCTAAGTTCCAAACTGTGGTACTTTCCGAGAGAGGAAAACCTATCAGTGGCCACAGGGTGAAGCTCTACGCCTACAAATTGGATAAAAACTGGTGGTGGGACGTTTCCGATTACAACATCTCCACCTACAATGCCTCCGATTCCAAAACCCCTGCCTTTACCTTAGAAGCAACCACAGGTGGGGATGGAAAGGCTATTTTCAATGTCAATATTGAAAGAGGTGCCTCTGGTCGCTATTTCTTCTTAGCCGAAGACAGCCAGAGCAACCACGAGGCTGGTATTGATGCTCGCTTTTACTCATGGGGAGACAATGACGAAGATGCAGGGGTAGAAGCCACCATGCTCATGCTCTCCACCGATAAGAAAGACTATAAGGTAGGAGAGAAAGTGGTGATCTCCTTCCCTTCCGATACCGATGGGCGTGCACTCATCTCGGTAGAGAATGGCAGCAAGGTACTCAACACCTATTGGGTCAATACCCAAAAGGGTAAAACTACCTATCAAGTACCTGTTACTGAAGAGATGGCACCTAATGCTTATCTGTATGTAACACTCTTGCAACCGCATGCACAGACCCAAAACGATGCGCCAATCCGCCTCTATGGTATCGCTCCCATCTCGGTATATAATCCTAAAACCAAGCTAGAACCTGTTATAGAGATGCCTGAGGTATTACGCCCTGAAAAACAAGTAACTATCAAGGTCAGAGAAAAATCAGGCAAACCTATGACCTACTCCTTGGCGATCGTGGAGGATGGACTGCTTGATCTTACCCGATTCAAAACACCTAACCCTTGGAATACCTTCTTTGCCAAAACAGCCTTAGGAGTGAAAACATGGGATATCTATAACGATGTCATCGGTGCCTTTGGAGGTACTATTAACCAGATATTCAGTATAGGAGGTGACGAAGACTTAGGGGTAGGCAAGGCTAAAAAGGCCAACCGATTCAAGCCACTCACCATTGTACAAGGGCCTTTCACCCTCAAGGGCGGAAGTCAAACTCATCAAATAGATATTCCTAACTACATAGGTTCGGCTCGTGTGATGGTAGTGGCCTCCGATGTTAACGCTAACGCCTTTGGTTGTGCAGAAAAGACCGCCACGATTAAGAGTCCTGTGATGGTATTGGCCTCCTTGCCAAGAAAAGCCGTACCAGGGGAAACCATTACCCTACCTGTCACTGTTTTTGCCAATGAAAAACAGGTGAAAAACGTGACTGTTCGTGTAAAGACCAATGAGAAATTCTCTCTTAGTAGTCAAGGGCAACAACAATTGTCCTTCACAGAACCCGCTGAGAAAATGGCTTATTTCTCCCTCAAGGTCAATGAAACGGGTATCGGTAAGGTAACAGTAGAGGCCACCGCAGGAGCTGAAAAATCTACCTATGAGGTAGAAATGGATGTGTATAACCCTAATCCTAAAGTATATCAGGTAAAGAGTGCAGTACTACAACCTAACGCTTCTCAAAATATTGGTTTTGAAGTATTTGGAGAAAAAGGCACCTATACTAGTGTCTTGGAAGTATCCTCTTTCCCTGGAGTGAACCTCTCCCAACGCTTGAAATACCTAATAGACTACCCTCATGGTTGTGCCGAACAGCTGACCTCAAAGGGCTTCCCTCAGTTGTACTTGGCTGATTTTGAGACACTCACCACTAAGCAACAACAGGAAGTACAACAGAATGTAAGCGCCACCATACGCAAGCTCTCTGAAAATCAGCTGCCTAATGGAGGTTTCTCCTACTGGCAAGGTGCTGACTATCCCGACGATTGGGCAACCTCCTACATAGGTCAGTTCTATATAGAAGCCGAGAAGCGAGGTTTCTCCTTGCCTGCTGGTAGCAAAGCCAAATGGCTGAGCTATCAGAAGATGATGGCACGCAATTGGGTATACAAAGGAGAATCCTCTACCTTTGAGCAGGCCTATCGCCTCTATACTTTGGCCTTGGCCAATAGTGCCGATATAGCCTCCATGAATAGGCTCAGGGAGATGTCCACCTCTATGGTAAGCAATGCGGCTCGTGCTCGCTTAGCGGCTGCCTATGCCCTAGCTGGTCAGAAGAAAGTTGCCGAATCCTTATTCAGCAAGGTAAAGCTCGATAGTGAGGAAGATGACTATTTCAGCTATGGCTCTACCCTACGAAATCAGGCTATGGGGCTAGAAACAGCCCTGCTACTGGGAAAAGCGGAATTGGCTGCTGATCTGGCCTTGGAGATCTCCGATAGACTCTCCTCTTCCGAATGGCTTAGTACCCAGACAACCGCCTACAGCCTCTATGCTATGGCTCGTTATGTGGCTAAGAACAAGACAGGTAAGAACTGGACACTCAACTATCAGCTCGGCAAGGAAAGTGCTACGCTCTCCAATAGCCCTAGTGGCTATGCCTCCAAGGTACTCTCCGCTTCCCTTGGAAACCACAAGATTGCCCTACAGAACAAGTCGGGGGTAACCCTCTATGCACGTGTGGTTACCAGTGGTATTCCACCTGTAGGTAAGGAATTGGTACAAGAGAATGGCCTTAAGATCTCCACCTCTTATACCTCCAAGAATGGAAAACTCTCGGTAGCTTCTCTGCCACAAGGAACCAACTTTACTTGTACTATCTCGGTTACCAATACCACACAAAGTAGAGTAACCAATGTAGCTCTTACCCAGTTTGTCCCCTCAGGTTGGGAGATTATCAATACACGATACACCGACTATGATACCGATAGCAGCCGATGGGATTATGCCGATATCCGAGATGATAGAGCTAATATATATTTCGGATTATCCGCAGGGGAAACCAAGACATTTACCCTCAAGTTCAATGCTTCGTACAAAGGGCAATATTACCTCCCTGGTACCCATGCCGAGGCTATGTACAACATCAAGTACAACACCCGCAATGCTGGAGAATGGATAAAAGTAGAATAATTAACTATAAAATCGTATCTTTGCCGACAAATACACGAATATGATAACATTTGACCAAATTGATTTGATTCTATTAGACGAATTACAAAGAGATAGCAAACAATCTGTAAAGGAATTGGCCAAGAAAGTAAATCTTTCTATCACTCCTGTACATGAGCGTATCAAGAAGCTCGAAGCCCTCAATGTAATTCAGAACTATGTAGCCGTAGTCAATCCCGATGCCTTAGGCAAGACCCTTGTGGCTTATTGCCAAGTGAAGCTCATCCGCCACCAAGAGACACTCTTTGAGGAGTTCGAACAATATGTCCGCAGCCTTGATGAAGTACAAGAGGCCTATTACATGGCTGGCCCTTATGACTTCTTACTCAAGCTCATCCTCAGAGACATGAAGGATTACCAAAACTTTGTGGTGCATAAAATCTCCAAATTGGATATCATCTCCAATATACAGAGTGCCTTCACCATTCAGAGTATCAAGAATACGTCTATGATTAAGTGTATGTTGGACGAAGAAAATAAGAAGTAACATGCACTTTGCTATTGCTGGAAATATAGGGGCGGGCAAGACTACCTTGACCGCCCTACTTGCCAAGCATTATAAGTGGGAGGCACATTACGAAGATGTATCGGACAATCCTTACTTGGACGATTTCTATGCCAATATGGAGCGATGGAGCTTTAACCTACAGGTGTTTTTCCTCAATAGTCGCTTCCGCCAAATCATTGATATTCGCCAGAGTAAGAAGGATTTTATCCAAGATAGAACCATCTACGAGGACGCTTATATCTTTGCCCCCAACTTGCATGCTATGGGACTGATGGCCGAGCGAGATTTTCGCAATTACCTATCTCTCTTTGAGCTAATGGAGCGTTTTATACAACCTCCTGACCTACTGATTTACCTAAGAAGTTCTATTGCTAATCTGGTCAATCAGATCCAAAAGAGAGGTCGCGAATACGAAAGTAGTATCTCTATAGACTACCTCAACAAGCTCAATGAGCGTTATGAAGACTGGATTCGCAGCTATGACAGAGGAAAACTCCTCATTGTAGATGTAGATAGGGTAGATTTTGTACAAAACCAAGAGGACTTAGGAGAAGTTATCCAGCGTATAGATACCTCTATACACGGACTTTTCTAAAGTCCTCTCTCACTTATCTATATGGGTAAGGTAGTAGATAAGCATACCTGTTACATAATCGTAATTCTGTATGCCTCCTTCTTGGGCATTGGCCTTAAGGAAAGTATCATAACTTTGTTTGAAAACCTCTTCCATAGGGTTTTCATACTGTGTCCAAAAGCGATAAGCCTCGGTATAGTTTTCTAGAATCCCTACTCGTAGTTGTGCTTTATAAGCGTCATGCTGCTCTGGTGATAGCTGTCTTACTTCTTTCATACAATAGCGTAAGGCAAAAAGAATGGCACTATACCTAAAATAGGGCTCCTTATGGTGATAAGTAGCCAAAAAACCAATAAAATTGGCTTCCTTTTCCGAGGCATAGCCCAATTGGTGTGCCACCTCATGGGCAGCTGTTACAGGAAAGCTATAATGAGTAGCCAAGGCATTCACCTGTGCCTCTCCTGTAAAAGGATTCAGATAGCCACTATAGCCCATATAGGTAAGCACTTTGCTATATAAGGACGATTTAAGACTGGACGTATAGAGCATAAATCTGGGAAACTTATACGAAAGCACCTTGTATCCCTGAGGGATTCTCTCATATACCTGTGTTGGAGTAAAAGGCATCTTCGCCGCCTGTGATGCTAAGGGTTCTAATTGTTCGTGTAAGGCATTGGCCTCCTTGATAAGTCTTTGAGTTGCCTGCTCTAGTTCTGCCTCGGTATAAGAAAAATCCCAACCCAATTGTACTGATAAGGGTTGTCTATAATAGTTGAACCCCCAAAGAAAATAAAACAAGCTCACCACTAGAACGAGACCCTCCCCTACTTTCCTAAGGAAACAAAGAGGAGTCTTACGTAGCTGCCTAAAATACCTAATGATATAGTACAGTGCCCCCAAGGGAAGTATTGTATAGAGCACATCCCCCACAGAAAAAGGAATCCAACCGAGCAAAAAACGTACTGTCCTGCCTATATAGGGATAAAGCCCTGTGCTATACCACTGCTCAGTAAGTGCAGGCTTATAGCGGAAAAGCCCATACAGTGCTACAAATAGCCCTATATAAAGGAGTTTCCCATAAGTTGTGAGGATTTTTTTCATATTTCAACTGTTTTCAAATAACCTTCAGCAAAACTCTTAATAGTTTCTGAGCAATAGTCTCCTCCTTTGGCATAAGAAATCCCCATAACTTCTAAAGTTATGGCTTGGCACTGCTCATCACTAACAGTAATAGCTTTGCAATCTAATATTTCTCGAACAACAACCATACATTTTCGCAGGTCTTCTGTTGTAGCACAAGGAGGTAAAGTTATTTTCATCAGAAATGGTACTTCACCGTGTCCTGTTGCTCTATAGGCTTCTTTCCAAAATGTATAGCAACATTCACATCTATAAAGGGTAACCCATTGTGTAGGATAAAAAGCTATCTCTTTATAAGCTATTTTACCTTGAAAGTTTTTAATTGATTCCCCCTCTACAATATCAGCTAACTGGTTACAAATACATTGTTTCATTGTATAATTTCAAAATTACTTCCTTTAGTACTCTCTACAAGTATAATCCCTCCATCACAGGTAAGACAAAACCCATTTGCCTTATCTTCAATAAGGCTTTCTTGGGTTATTTCATTATAGGTAATCTCAAAAGAAGGATTATGCCAACTGAAATTTCCTTGTATATATTTACTCCCTATGACTATAAGATATAAGGTTGCTGTTGTGTCCTTTTTTGTAAGGTATAGCACTACTCTCCTAAATGTAGGAGTATACTGAGTCAGAAGAACACTATCCGCTTTGAATTCTTTAAGTATGGCACAAATAGTTGTGAGGTCTGTTATAGTATTCATTTCTGTAATTCTTTTCAAAATTCTTATAATCCATTAATTTCATTTAGATTGAGGATCATATTATTGTGTTCTGACATAAAATCACGTTTTTCTTTATCCAAATAATAGATGGGTATATGATGATATTTAGGATTGGTAGGTTTTAGGTCACACAAATCGTTATCCCATTCTAAACTGAAATCGGTAATATCTACTATAAGTGCTTGTATAGGAGTCAGTTCTACAAATATATCTATGCTGTTCTGAATATAATTAGCCTCTAAACTTCCTTTATAAGGATAAATACCTACAAGCTTAAGCATTCCAATAGTATCATTTTCAGATAGAAATGTTTCTATTGTTACTTTGCTTAGCTGGCTATCTCGTTCTAATTTTTCCATTTTAGGCAATTGCTCATAATGCTTATATGAGGCATTGGGAAACTTTTTGATGTTCTTTTCTATCAAAAAATTGATAGCATCCAGTTTGCTTGTAAAAGGATTGGAAAATACTTTTTGAAGTGAGATAATGACTTCCTCTCTTATATTAGGAACAGTGTTGAAAATCAATTCTGTAAAATCTAAAATGCGACATACAGCTTTAGTGTTTTCATCTAAATTCTTTTCTATAAAGTAGCTCAATAATTGTTGCTCATCAGGGGTATCTATACGCCTCTTAAACTTTAAGTAAGTTATCTGAAAATAGGTGTTTTTGAAAACTGTCTTTTCAATAAACTCCAACCGAAAAGGAAATTTATCTTCTATATTGAAAGGAATAAAATGTACTTGTTTTTCCATATCAAAACGCTACTTCCATAAATTCATTTGTGTTTTCTTCCATTTGAAAAATAGAAGCAATAATATAACATTTTTGCTGTTCTCCTCTGAAAACAAAGATTTGCTCTTCGTTAAAAGGAATATTCGCTTTGTTACACTCTTCTAAAATATCCATATCCTCATCAGCTATATACGAAGTAAGTACCTCTGCTCGAAAAAACTGATGAAATTTTATGAGTTTTACATCAGCAAAATAAAAGTGTATGTTGTTAGAAAAAAACGCGTTCTTACAGCTTCTTATTAACAACATAGAATGACTAATGGAATACTTCCAAATCCTAAATTGTCTATTTTGTAAACTTATTTTCATCAGTTCTTATTATTTCTAATTACCTATTGGCAAAATTAGTAATCTCATCTTCACCAAACATACTCCCCTCAGCTACACTCCATTCGCAGTATGGACAAATATTCGGTATTCACACCAGAGCCCTCGCCAATGGCAAGCATTGTTATCACTGAGTCCACCCCAATGATGATGCCCTGCATCGTAAGCATAGCCCTTGTTTTGTTAAGCAAAAGGCGCGCCACGCTATTTTAAAAAGATTTTGTATGTTCATAATGTTAATTAGTGAATTAGAAAATTAGCAGATTAGCAAATTCTGTGAGACTAGAAAGGTTCTCCAATGATACGGGTTTTATACTCACCTTTTACTATTTGCCAGCACACTTTGTAAGCATAAGCACCATCACCACAGCGAACGAAGATATAGAGTACATCGTCTTCTTTATCATAATATACCTCATTATTATACGGATGTACCCATACTTGGTACAAATCATCATAGGCACTTTTGGGAATAGAAACATTTTTACCATTAATATTAACCACAATACTCTTGTAGTGGGTTTCAGGAATAAAGTCTGCACCTTGAGCTCTCTTACCATCAATGATTAACTCCTCGTAATATTTGTGTTTTTTCTCGGTAATCTTATGTTTGGTTTTATCAAACTTTTGGGTAGTAATAGTTACACTAATGCCTTTACCAGCAATGGTGATACTATTGCCTTGCTCTTTACCTTTGCCAATAGAAGGAAATTCGCCTATCATCTTTAGGCGACTTTTATGTACATACCCTTTATCTACAGCAATCCAATTAAAAAATATCTCTTCACCAGTTTCATCTTGTGTAGTATCAAATAAAGCGTATACAAGTGTATTATTAGGCAAAGTACCTACAATTTTGCTTTTTACGCTTTCTTTAGCGCGAATGTTCACATAGCCGTCTTTGTCTTTTACTACGGCATAATCTCCAAAAGGACCTTGTGCAAAGGCATTGGTCGTAAGGAGAAAAAATAAAATAAGTAAGTGTTTCATATCCAATAGATAATTGATAACAAGCTATTTATCAAGCTGTTTGTTGCTTTCCATACTTGTATAAGTTTCATTTGAAAGTTTTTTAATAGATTTAAGGTAATCTACTTTGTCTAAAACAGCACGTTGTTCTTTAATGGTTTCTACTAAAATTTTAAAACGTTCTTCAATACTATAGAAGCGATTAACCCCTGCTTCATTTTTAATTCCCCCGAATTCAGGGGAATTAAACTTATATAATCAGCTTCATTAATCACTCTGATATTTATTTCAACATCTTGTACTTTAAGTTTATTATTTGTTGGTGTCATATATTTGGTAATTTTAGTTACATCATTAAAGTTGTCCTATAATACGGGTTATGTACTTGTCTTTTACTATTTGCCAGCACACTTGGTAAGCTAAACCAGCTTCGCCATTAACTGCATAAATATAAAGTGCCTCCGCTTCCTCATCGTAGTATATGGAACTGCTAAAATAGGAAATTTCATACAAATCATCATAAGCACTTTTAGGGATAGGTACATTTTTGCCTTTCATAGTTACAGTAATACTTTTGTAATGGTCTTGAGCTAGTGAACCGTCCCATCCATATATTATTTCTTTACCATCAATGATTAATTGTTCATAACTTCCCTGGCCTTTCTTAGTAATCTTGTGCTTGGTTTTGTCGAACTTCTGTTTGGTAATGGTCACTTTTACGTCCTTATCATCAAAAATAACACTATTGCCTTGCACTTTTCCTTCTATAGCACGAAAGTCAAATATTTTTTTCAAGCGACTTTGATGCACATACCCTTTATCAACTTCAATCCAGTTAGTAGGGTTATATTCTTTATCAAAGAAACCATACACAAGTGTATTGTTAGGCAAAGTACCTACAATTTTGCTTTTTACGCTTTCTTTAGCGCGAATGTTTACATAGCCGTCTTTGTCTTTTACTACGGCATAATCTCCAAAAGGACCTTGTGCAAAGACGTTGGTCGTAAGGAGGAAGAATAAAATAAATAAGTGTTTCATAGCTGTTTTGCAATTTTAAGGGAATTAAAGGCTCAATTATTATTCTTTGTTTGCTCTAAGAAGCTCTTTTGTTGTTCTATTTCTCTGACCAGCTCTTCCTCTGTAGGCAAATAATCAACATATTTACTGGCAAATAACTGAGGATTTTCATGCAATACGGAATACTTAGCCACGACACTATCTGTCTCTGTACAGAGTAATAAGCCAATCGTAGGATTATCTCCTTCTTGTTTTTTCAAATCGTCATACATTCTCACATACATATCTAATTGTCCTATATCCTGATGCGTAAGTTTTTCAGTCTTTAATTCTATTATTACAAAACATTTTAGAATATAATTATAGAAAACTAAATCAATGTAAAAGTCACTCAGTTCAGTGCGTATATGTTCCTGTCGAGCTACAAAAGCAAAGCCTTTCCCCAACTCCATTATGAACTTTTGCAAATTATCAATAAGAGCTTTCTCTAACTCTGTTTCTGTATAAGAAAGATTTGTAGGTAAATTTAAGAATTCTAATACAGTAGGATTCTTAATAAATTCAGTAACTTGTAAGTTAGCTGTTTTTTCTTTCATCTCTTGTATGACCAATTCTTTCTCTTGGCTTGCAATAAGTCTATTGTAATAAAGGGTAGAAATATTACGATCAAGCGTACGTACTGACCACATGTTTTGGGCTGCTTCGGTGAGGTAATAGGTACGAGCTTTTTCATCCTGAACCTTTATAACACGTTGAAAATGAGACCAACTCAATTGTGCGAACAGTGTTCGCACTTTTTGATAATCTGAAAAAAGGATGTAGAATTGCCTCATTTCCCACAAAGATCGTTTACTAAAACCTTTACCAAACTCAGCTGTAAGGACTCCAGATAAGTTTTTTATGATTTCTTTGCCATACTCGGCACGCTCCTTTCCATTTTGTTCTTCTAACACAATACGTCGCCCTATTTTCCAATAGGCATTCACCATTGCCATATTAATAGCCTTATAAGCCTGTGAGCGTGCCTCTGTCAAAATAGCTTTTATCTCTATTATATAATCAGCTGAAATTTCTCCCATTATATTGATTTTTAGATGTTTATAATTTATAAATCAGTGATTTCTAAATCTTAGTTTTGCAATTCTGAATTGTGCGAACACTGTTCGCATTTTTTTAAATTACTACAAACTCTTAAACTATGGTTCTCCTATAATGCGAGTTTTGTACTCGCCTTTTACTATTTGCCAGCACACTTCGTAAGAAAAAGCGCCACTACCATTATGGGCAATAATGTAAATTGTATCTTCCTCTTTGTCATAATATACCGCATTATTATCAGTATACATAGCTACTTCGTACAAATCATCATAAGCACTTTTAGGGATAGGTACGTTTTTGCCGTTGATAGTTACAATAATACTCTTGTAATGATCCTCAGGTAAAAACAAATCACCGTCTAACCCTTGAGCTCTCTTTCCATCAATAATATACTCACTATACTCTTTATGTTTTTTCTTGGTAATCTTGTGTTTGGTTTTGTCAAATTTCTGTTGGGTAAGGGTTACGCTGATGCCTTTATCGGCAATAGTAATACTATTCTCTGTTTCTTTCTCTTTACCTATAGAAGGAAATTCATTTATCTTTTTTAGACGGCTTTTGTGTATATAACCATTCTTTTCATATACCCAGTTAGAAGGATTAGGTTCATCATCACCAAAGAAAGTGTATATAAGTGTATTGTTCGGCAATGTACCTACAATTTGGCTTTTTACGTTCTCTTTAGCACGAATGTTTACATAGCCGTCTTTGTCCTTCACCACGGCATAATCTCCAAAAGGCCCTTGCGCAAAGGTATTGGCCGTAAGGAGAAAGAATAAAATAAGTAAGTGTTTCATAAGGTTTCTATATAATGTGTGTTCTGTACAAAAAATAAGAATTGTTCTTGTTTGTTACTTAGTTTCTGCAAAGATAGTGATTCTTTTTTAATTTAGCTAAAGTTTGAAAGCAAATCTCAAGCACAACCTATAAGAAACACGCTTACTGGGGTTTGTAGTTGGCTCTTACTATTTGCCTACATTCTCAAATCAAAAACAAAAGGGGGACTGAAAATAGTTGGTTTTATGCAAAACACAAAAATAACTACTTTCAGTCTCCCTATTTCAAGAAATATTAGCTTAAAACTTATTCTTTATGACTTTATTTTATTGAAGATTTTCACTAAAGAATGTTTCCAGCTTATCAAACGGAATTATACCAGCTTGATTGTCGTAAAAATCAGTATGACGGGCATTGGGGACAATAAAAAGTTCTTTCTTCTCGGCACCAATTAATTTGTAAGCATCTTCACTCATATAACGTGAATGAGCATTTTCTCCTGCAATCATAAGAGTAGGTACCTCAATTTCGTTCACATAGGCTAACAATGGAAAATTCATAAATGAAAGCAATGTAGTGGCTGTCCAAACATGATTGGAAACGGAACGCTCGTGGAAGCCTCGTGGTGTTTTGTAAAACTCAATATAATCATTCAAGAATTGAGGCACTTTATCAGAAGGAGCCTCCGGCATAGGATAACCAGGGGAAGGAGTTCCTGTCTCGGCATCCGTCCAACGAATAGCATTGAGCGAACGCTTCATTTCCAGACGCATTTCAGGCGTATTGGCATCAAAATATCCTTTGCTGAAAACACGGGACATGTCGTACATTACCATGGTAGCTACTGCCTTGATACGTGTATCAATAGCCGTAGCATTGAGCGCAAAGCCACCCCAACCACAGATACCAATAATTCCTATTCTTTCTCTATCGACAAAGGGTTGAAGGCCTAAACAATCCACCGCAGCCGAAAAGTCTTCAGTATTAATATCAGGAGAGGCTACATTGCGAGGTTCACCACCACTTTCGCCTGTATAGGAAGGGTCAAAAGCTAAGGCTACAAAACCTCTCTCAGCCATTGTTTGTGCATAAAATCCTGAAGCTTGTTCTTTTACAGCTCCAAATCCTCCACAAACAGCAAGCGCGGCGAGCTTCTTATCTTCGCTATTTTTCGGGAAATACAAATCGCCAATAAGGGTAATCCCATAGCGGTTTTTAAACGAGACCTTTTTATATTCAACCTTATCGCTTTTGGGGAAGATCTTGTCCCAGCAGCCAGCATTTACTGGCATTTCATTATTTTTGTTCATATTGCTAATATTTTGGTTTATACAATTTTATTCATTATGAATGAAGATACCCTTTACTTTTGCGTATTTTTCTCAAATATAAGCTTATAGCCAAGTATGTCAATGTTGGAATTAGACCAAAAAGAGGAGATACTAAAAGTGTTTTATCGGTTGAAATAACAGTAAATCCTTCTGAAATGAGAGGGTTAAGAACGTCTTTCATTGAGTGCATCAAAACTACCAATAAGAGTGAACGCGAGAGAAAGAAAATTTCGGTGTACATTATTGTCCAAACAGCAATGACTACAAAGCTCACCAAAACAAATAACACTTTGCTATAAGGGAAGAAGGTTGCCTGATAAGCATCGTCTAAGAATATAAGATTGTATGGCAAGTGCCATATTTGGCATACGAATGCCACCACTAAATAAATCACCCATTCGTTTTTGGTGAGTTGTTCCATTTTTACAGTGAGATAGCCTCGAAAAGCCGTCTCTTCAAAGATATTTTTGATAAAAATGGGTAAGAAAGCAGCAGCAAAAACAGGGAAATAAGCAGCAACGCTAAACTTGCTCACATCTACCCAACCTAATAGACTGCCAACAAACAGTGTTATACCAATAACTACGGGATAGACTGCAATAGCAAAGATATACCAGCGGGTGTTTTGCTTGAAACGAGGTTTTAAAGGGAAATCTTTCCAACCATTGCCACCCAAAAGGCGTAGCAAAATCATACACACAATAGGCGTAGCAATAAAAATCCCTGATCCCAAAGACTCTAAATTAGAGGGTTCGCCTAATAACTGGTTTACTCCAACACCTATCCATCCGCAAGAGATGGCTACCAAGCTAAATAAGATTACATTCCGAAGTGTTTTTTTATTGGTTATCATATTAAGGTACTAAATTATGGGACGCCTTATAGCAAGGGCTGGGCGATTCCTATGGCTACAGATATTGCCTTTTCCTTGGCGGTCATCTCTATGTTGGGCAGAAGGGTGCCTATAGCGATTAAGGTCTTTTTAGCAGCCCTATCCATAGTAGATGACTTAGGGGCTATTGTAGTGATTGCCCTCTTCTATACCAATGCGATTCATTGGAGTTATCTGCTCTATAGTGGGGGAATCATAGCTGTATTATGCCTGTTGAACTATCTTAAGGTGAGAAAAATCGTATTTTACTTGCTTTTAGGAGTACTCTTGTGGTATTGTATGCACCATTCAGGAATACATGCTACTATAGCAGGGGTTATTTTGGCCTTTACTATGCCTGCTAATGCGGAAAAAGGTAAAAAATCTCCTTCAGAAAAGCTGGAACATGCCCTACAAATCCCTGTAGGCTATATCATTATGCCTGTTTTTGCCTTGGCCAATACCAATATCACCTATAAGTCAGGTATGATAGAGGGATTATCCTCTTCTTTGGGAGTAGGAGTTGTTTTAGGGCTTATCTTGGGCAAACTCATAGGGATCAATCTTTTCTCCTTTATAGCCGTTAAGCTAAAGATAAGCACTTTGCCCCATGCCAGTCGTTGGATACACATGATAGGCGTAGGGCTATTGGGAGGGATAGGCTTTACCATGTCTATCTTTATCTCCTTGCTTTCCTTTAAGGAACATGAACTACAAGATGCAGCCAAATTTGCTATTCTAACGGCCTCTATACTTGCAGGGGCTTTGGGATATATATTGCTAAGAAGTGTCACCAAGAAAGAAAACAAATCTGTTTAGAGACTATATGAAACACCTATACTTTTTATCAATAGCGTTATTCTCATTAAGCGCTACGGCACAGCTAAAAGATTGCGCCACTTGTGCTACCCAAGTGATTAAGGAACAACAGATCAGCAAATTGAGCATAGATGAATTGCGTTTCCTCACTAACGACCTCTACGCTCGCAAAGGCTATAAGTTTAAAGACTACGAAATAAGCAATTACTTTAATGAAAAACCGTGGTATAAGCCTGTGAGTGACAATAGTAAGGTGAAACTCAACGCAGTGGAAGAGCAAAATGTAAAGCTATTTCAAGAACGCACGGCAATACTAAAAGCTGATAGAGAAAGACTATTAGAAGCATTGCGAAGTTTAAAAGCAGAAACCCTAAAAGGCAATAGTCCTATTCCCCAAGGCAACTATAATGAGCATTTTAGTAAAACCATTGCTAAAATAGATATAGATGATATTCATTGGATTAAAAATCAAGGGTATTATAGCGTAGAGGTTGATAATTTCAAAAAAACACATCAATATTATATATCTATAGAAGATAATGAGATTCTGATTTATTGGATTTTTCTTGAATACTCAAAAAAGGCAGAAGAAGAAAAACTTCCTAAGACATTTTATGAAAATGAAATAGATTCAGCTTCTCCTCTTCAAGGAGCTTACATTTGGTCGTTTACTTGGGAAAATTCACAATTAATATTTAAAGGTTATATTCCTACTGGGTGATAATTTTGGGAAGTACTACTTATTGGAGATTCAGATGGAAAAATCAAAAATTGGTATTTATAGAGTCTGTAATGGCAGGATAAAGAGAAAAAGGGATATTCTTTTTCTTTTGACAATACTAATAAACTACTTTCGTGACTATGAATAAAATATTTCAAGTAGAAAAGCTCTTAGTTATTACTGAAAATACATTTTCAGTAGCAGGAAGAGTGATTGCAGGGGATATTATTCACAAAAGAGAGGTTTTCAATCTTATAAAAATAGACAATAACACTTTGGTAGCGGTAAATTTCACCCTAAAACAAATAGAAATGTATGGTCGTTCTATTGATTTTATAGATTTAGGGTGTACAGAAGTGCTATTTTTAGAAGGAGAATGCCCTACTACTCAAATAAAAGAACTAATTATAGCAGTACAAATAATATGACCGAACTTGAAAAAGCATTAAAAGATATTGATACTACCACACATCCTAACGGACTTAGAGATGGGATAATTTACTATAATGAAGAGGGTGATTTCTGTGTGTATAACCACTATTCCGCTTGTGAGTGGCTTAAGCATTTGGCAGTGCATTATGGTGAGGTGACTATGGAAGAGGCTACTCGACTGGTAGAAAACTCAGACTGGATGCGTATGCCTGAATCTATTAATGAAGTAGCATTTATCACTCATGAAGAACAATATCATTGGGCGATGTTGCTTGTAAAAGGTAATATGTATTGGTTAAAAGGGTATCCTTCTGGTATTATTGATTTTAAAGAAGAATATATTGATTGGGAAGAACAAATAGCAAAACAATATCAGCTAAATGATGAATATATATATATGGTGATTTAGAGTCTGCCGACTATGAAAGTGGGATACTTGATAACGCTATAATAAAAAGGAAAAAGAAGGCGGATCTTCCTAAAGAAGAAAGTATTATCGAAAAGATTTCCAAAATATTGAAAAATCATTAGCAGTATGAAGTCCAACTGCGAGAAAGGGGTTTTTATGATTGATATGAATTTAATAGACCTTATTACGGACAACCACAATACTCCTTTTTAGGAAATCTCCTATCATTGGCATAGAACGTATCAGGCTAAGGGTATGCAATATCAACATTTTGTAGGGGAGATTACCACTACTTATAACATTCCCGAAGCGCTTATTTCTTTGTTGGATAAACAATGTGAATTAGTTAATGAAGGTGTTTTCTCAGTTGATCAAATTATCGAGGATAAGATAAAGACTTACGAACTCAAATTGCAAAATAAGAACGTCAGCATTGTAAACCTTTATATAGAAGGCAATGAAGTAGATTTTTGTATTGTAGAGAAAAATAAAGAGAAATAATTATGTTTCAAAATGATATAAACACAAAGACTATTGATTTTGAAAAAGACTCTAATAATTTGCCAAAGTATAACACACTCTTTCAAGAAAGTGAGTACTTAGAAGTAGAATTGTGTATTGAAACGTTTTATATAAGGGAAATTTGTGCTGAAATTAAAAATGAAAAGGGAATCATAGTAAGGTTAATATTTAATTATGTAAGAGATTTTTATACTCCTACAGGAAATTACTTTGATTGTAAGGATAACCAAAGATGGGAGGATAAATGGACTCATTGCAAGTTGAGACTTGAAGAAGAGACTACCATAAGACAAATGTTGTGCCCCATCACCATACCTAATTATAGCTTATATGAAGAGAACAACGGATTCTTTATTAAAAGTAGGAATTTGTCAATAGTAATTTGAGCAGCTTAAGAAGAGGGGATGTGCATCAAAGTCACTTTATATTTATTCGTTCAATGGCGATTTAGCTCACAAAGTATGTAAGCAAATAGTAAAAGGCGAGTATAAAGCCCCTATCATACGAAAACCTTGAGCTATTTCATTATCAATTGATCTAAAAATTACATTTTATTTTTCTTAGAAAATTACGAATAAAAAGCAAAACTACAAAAAATAATGTAATTAGCTCATACAAAGAGGATTATTTTTTTGATAGGAAGATAAGACAAGACAGAGTCTTAGATGATTTGGACAGGCTTTTTCAAAATTAGGTTTCTAAATCGTTACCTAATACCTTGAAAAATAATTTTTATTAGTAGGTTATATTTCAGTGTTTTACACCTTTTTTCATATTGAACAGTAACTTGATAAAAAGTACTTTCGCAAATTAAAAAATTAGAGTATGAAAAAAGTAAAACGCTCAACCTTTAAGGTATTGTTCTACCTTAAAAAGAATGCCCCAAAGAAGAACGGTAAGGTTGCTATTATGGGGCGTATTACCATTGACAATCAGGTAGCTCAGTTTAGTACCAAACTTGAAATTCTTCCACAGAAATGGGATTTGAAATATGGCAGAGTAACAGGTAAAACAGAGGAAGCTACCCAGCTCAATCGCAAGCTAGAAGAGATTCGTTCACGTATGGTTACTCATTATGAGGAGTTGATGAAGTACGAGGGAGTGGTTACTGCTCAGAAGCTAAAAGCTACTTTTCTAGGTATAGGAGTAATGGAAGATTCCTTGCTAAAAGTCTATGAGAAGTTCAAAGAAGACTTTGCCCTGATGGTAGAAAAAGGTGTTAGAAGTTACAGTACGCTTAACAAATACGAAAATGTATACACTCATTTGAGCGAGTTTATCCAGTACAAATACCACAGAAGTGATATTTCTTTCAAAGAGCTTACAGAAGACTTTATCAACGATTTTGACTTCTATCTTAGAGTTAATAAAAGTCTTACTCACAACACAATATGGGTTTATATGATGCCCCTTTGTAAAATGGTAGAAATAGCCATAGACAAGGGTATCATCTATCGCAATCCTTTTAAGAATTATATAAGTTCTATGGAGGAGAAAGACAGAGGCTATTTGCTTAGAGAGGAAGTAGAAACTCTTCTGCAATATCATCCTAAGAGTGCTTCTGTTGAATTAGTACGAGACCTATTTGTTTTTAGTTGCTTTACAGGTTTTTCGTATATTGACATCAAACAACTTAAAAGAAGTCACTTACAATCGTTCTTTGACGGTAACAAATGGCTTATCAAACGCCGTCAGAAATCCGATGTGCCCTGTAATGTACGTTTGTTGGATATAGCCGAGAAAATTATTGAAAAATATGAGGGTACGACTCGTACTGAGGCATTGTTTCCTACGCCCTCCAACACTAATTGCAATCTCTTAATCAGAAAGATGATGAAAGATTGTAACATCATTCGTGAAAAACCCATTTCATTTCACTGGGCACGCCATACCTTTGGTACTCTGTTCTTAACAGAAGGGGTTCCCTTGGAAAGTGTTAGCAAGATGATGGGACATAAGAATATCAAAACCACCCAGATTTATGCTAAAATCACCAATGAGAAAATTAGCAAGGATATGGAAATTGCTGCCGAACGATTAAAGAATTTAAAGATAGGATAGCTTCTCAGTGTCTTTTAAAAATTAGAAATCCATTGATAACATTTCAAAAAGAGATGTGTCAATGGATTTTTTTGTTGCCTTACAGAAAGCTATTAGAAGAAAAAAAGACTTCAACAAATAAGGATATTCGTTTGTCACAAATAGAAATACGTCATTAAGACTTACCTATTTTCCCTGTTTTAAACACTTAAGGCACGTAATGGCGGTTCGTTGTTCGAGTGCAAAGGTATTTCTGTGTTCTTAACGCTTCTTGCAAGGTCAAGCCCGATGGGTTTTCAAAAAAATCTCCAGCCCTTGCCCGTTGTCCTGCGGGTAGTATTTTTTTGAAAAATCTTGCAGAAGCTAAACACAGACCTTTTATGGCACTCGAAACGAAACCAGCTCATTCCGACCTTTAAGCGAATAAAAAAATGTCAAATATGAGAAAAATGCCGCTTCTTACAGATTGTTTTTTGAAACGAATACCGCTTTTCCTCCCATTGTCGAATAAAAATTTCAAACTATGTAGCTACTTAATTACGTTTTTACCTTCGTACATACTTGCTTGCTCTGATACGTGAAAGCAAAGTAATGTACAAATATACATATAGCTTTACATAGAATTGTAAATAACTTTGTAAGTAAGTGATTGGTTAAATATATTACTAATATGCCCTAAATCACTTTATGAGCTTGTAGTGTTTATCTTCTTTTCTTATGGTTAATTAAAATTTGATCTTTAGGGAGAATTTTCTGTTCACCGGAACAGAGCAAGTTATGTTTTGAGGCACGCATTAGGCGTTTAGGCACTCAAAACAACTTGCCCTTGCAGGGAGCTTAAAACGCACTCCGAAGTCGTGGCGATTAGACTTATTCCACATTGTGATTTTCGTTGTGTCCTTTATCTTTTACGGTGATTTTGCCACCAACTGAGCACATACAATAGGAGCTTTCTGTAAGTATTTTTTGTCTGTTGATAGAGTCTTTCTCTGCGGTATCTTCCCATTGAATAGGAGCAGGCACACAAGGTAAATAACCACCTGAAGAAGGTTTTAGTTTACATTGCTTAAAGGGCTGTATATTAGTATTCGCTTGCTTGTCCTCCTCAGTAGCCATAGCTTTACCCTCAATAGTTACAAAATCTTGACTTGTAACATTGAGGCAACTTGTTGCAGTGCCTTGATTGCAACTGAGTTCTGCAGTATCAGTGATGATTTGTGGCATAACTAATAAAAATTATTTCACTTTTTTATTGCTCTATCTTTATTCTCTTTACTATTCTTTAATTGAGGTAACCCAGAAAGATCCATTGCTTTATTATTATAGCGTTCATATTCTTCTCGAGTATATGTCCCTGCTACACAATCAAAGATATATTCATAATAAACATCAATAAAAACATCTATTACTTCTTTAACAACTGCCACTGTCCATTTTTTTTCTTTTTCATCAAAATCAAAGTCTAATTCATTTGCTTCTCTATGTTTTCCCGTTCGCAAATTGATAACTCCATCTTTTTCTAATACCTCTAAAACCTTATTAAAAGACCATTTCTCAAATTTTGCTTCTTCATCTACCTGTGTTTCATCTCCTATAGCATCATATTGTCTCCAAACACCTATTTTTACAGTACTTCTAAGTCCTGCAAAAGCTCCATATTCTTTTAGTCTTCCGTTGGGGTAATAAAAATACATATAATAATGGTAGGAAGGCTTAGGAGGTATCACAAGATAATATATATCATCTCCCCCTACAAATGATTCAAAAGCACTCCCATCTGCTAATATATAAAATGGGGGACGTGTTGGATCTTCTTTATAACCTTCATAGTTTCTTTTGTATAATTCAAAATCAAATCGTTTAAACATAATTGTATCTTTTAAAGAGTTTTTAACTTCAATGCTATATCTTTGCGCATTTTTACATTGTAAAAATAGAGTGATGATTATTAAGCTTATAAATATTCTCATAATATCATTTTTTATTCCAATAATGTACTTTCTCGTACTATTAACCATTGCCAATGCCACGTAAGATAACGCTCTTTTGGCGAGTCTATTCGATTTTTTGTAACAGGGTTTACTCCCAGATGTGAATAGTCCATTATGTTGTTTGTTTCCATTGCTTTGAATACAAAAAAGTTCTTATCTCTTATTTTTTCTTCCATCCTTGATTTATATATTTCTGATGGGTAGTAGAATGAATGTGGCAATCCTAAAGCGTGTAAACACTCGTGTGCAATGGTTTCCTTTTGGTGCCCATTAAATAACATTACACATTTAGATACTGAATCAAAATAACCTCCTGCTCCTTCAGTATTAGGTTCCTTATATTCAAGATCAAGAAAATACAATTTAAAATAATTTGTATAAACAGTAGAATATTTACGTTCAAATTCATTTTTGACAAAATTATCCAATCCATTATTATCTGTTATTGTTTTAGAGACAATTGTAAAAGGATAAGGCGCAGGTAAATTTAAACAGAAAGACTCTCCTTGAGCACTGTTAGGGTCTTTTTCAAGTAAATTTACTTTGATCAACGCCTGTCCTAAAGCTTTTTTTAAGAAATTAAAATTATTATCTTTACTAATAATATAATCTCTCATTATAGTTTTTATATAAACAGGAAGTATATTGATAGTTTTTACAATAGGTGCAATCATTGTAATGCAGCCTGCTAAATTTTCTGTTTTGTTCCCTTTTTCATCTACTTTAATGGCATATATTTTAATATCTATATCCTTGTCAAACTTTATTCCCTGTCCATTTTTATCTATGACTTGAAATGCCTTACAAGTAATTTTTATAGTTTCTCTTTTACCCGATTTAGGCCGCTCTATTTTTAATCTATCAATTCCTATAAAATGGTGATTGGCAGTTAGTTCTTTTGTCTCATCATTGAGTTTAAACACTAAATAATCAGGTTTTTCTTTACTTAAAAATTTAATCTGTAACTCAATTTCAGCTTCACTCACTCCATAATTCTCTGTTTTAGGAAATAAGGCAATAAAAGACTTGTAATGAGTAAAATTTTGCTCAATACCATTCTTATTCTTGATTTTAAAGTTAAAAAGGGAAAAATCTTTTTTCAGTTTATTTTGTGATTCATCACTATGTCCATATTGGGTTCCATCAAGTTTGAAATTTTCTATTATATTACCACCTCTGTTTACATACCAACTATTGGGATTGGATATAAAAAATGAACTATAAGTGTTAGAAGGATTGTTTTGTTTTTCTATTTGCATTTCAGCATCTGTTTTACTATAATACTTTCCGATAAGATCTATATATTTCTCAGTATCATTAATTCCTTTCACATTGCTGTTTTCTTTATAACAATCAAACCCAAATTCTCCTTTCCAATCTTTTTTAGTTCTAAAATGCACTAAAACATAAGTATCAGGGAGAGTCTCTATTATTTCATACTCTTCTGCTTTATTACTATGCTTTGTGCCTTGCTGTCCTTTCACCTCAAGCAAGCCCTTAGAGTTTACCGTTGCCAACTCATCTGAGTGGATAAAGAGTTTTTCTACTCCTGCCACATTTGTTTCCTTTGCCTCTATCTTCATCAGGTTGTCGGAACTGAGCAAGGCGTTGCCTAAACGTGCCTCATATTCAGCTACGATTTGCCTGAGTAGCGGAGTCTCCATAATCATTTGCTGTAATATTTGCATTGTAGCTTGTCCACCTACAGTGAAGTTGAGGTTATTCCCCACACTCAGGTCAAAGTTTTTACCTGCATTCATACAGATGTTATTGGGGGCATAAAGATTGATATTGCCCTTGCCGTCCATCTCGTAAATGTTATGACTCGCATCCTCAATCCTCACACTTCCATCTTCATCGTTAAGTAAAATCTTAGTTCCACTTTTGGTGTGTATGGCTTTAGTAGTAGGTTTATAACCACTCTTTGCCGCGCCGTTGTAGTGCGCCCCCAGCACAAATGGTCGTTCGGCATTGCCGTTCTCAAAGTCTACCATTACCTCTTCGCCTACTTCGGGAATGAAATAAAAGCCTTTGCCATTGCCTGCATAAGGCTGTATCATCCGTATCCACGAGCTTAGCTCATCACCTTTTTGCCAAAAGAACTGTACCCGTACGCGCCCCATTCCTTGAGGGTCATTGTTATCTTTAACGATAGCAGGTTGCTGTTCTGCTTTGGGAAAAGCCTCTGCATTGTAATCCGCAGGCGTGCGCATCATAGGGATATCCTCAAAGCTATTTTCATAGTTCATACCGCTGTGGTAGTGCGATATTTTTATCACTCTATAGGTCTCCATTGCACGGGCATTGATGTCGGTAAGGCACGCAAAGGTGTTCATCCTCAGACGTGGGTCGCGACTGCGCCCTGTTACTTTAAGCGATAGCTCCCTTAAATCTCTTTCCTGACGCACTACTTCTTCTAAATCTATATCCGATTGCTCTAACGAGGTAGCTGAATGGTATTTCTGAGGTATCTTTTTGAAGAGCTTTTTAGAAGCATTTTTGGCATCCGTCTGTATAGGATTGTTTTTGTACTCACAACAAGCACTTTCGGCGTCCTTTCTATAAACTTCAGCCCTGTCTATAGCATAGTTTATGTACTCAAAATCCTGCGGTTTCATCTCTAAGGTAAAATCCTCATCAATGAGGTTCAGGTTCTCACCTAATTCAATGGTCTCTTGAAGTTTATTGCCAAAGATGAGTTTAGAGCCATCGTAATAAAAGTATTCTCCATACAAATTAGCCAAACGGCAGATAAATTTGTAGTCAGATTCGTTGCATTGCACCGTATAAGGCAATGCTCTTGTAGTGTTTACCCCTGCTGAGCTATCAACCTGAGCAGAATTATCATAACCCTCACCTACTGAGGCTATAATTTCCTTGAGGGTTTTGTGTTCATAAGAACGACAGGCTTTGCCTTGATCTAACAAAATACTTGGTGTATTGCCTGAGATATAGAGTGTGCCATAACCACCGCCTGTTTGTCGTTTGCAATAAATTCTGGTGATAATCCCTGAAAAGTGCTGTACTACTTTGCCGTATTGGTGGAACTTAATGGTAAGCGGCTCACCGAGCAAGTCGCGGGAATGCTCCATAATGTACTCATTAAAAGCATCAAAAGAGTCTTCAGGGGTTTCAATAGTAAAAGTGTCGTGCTGGCAGTTGTATTGATGCAGTTCTACCTTGTAGCTTTCTTTGGCTAAGAAGTCTTTACCATTGGAACTGAGCAGACAATAAACCACAGGATTAGTTTTATCTTCTAAAAACTCCTTGAAAGTTTTAATTTTCATATCTTTCAATTCCATACGCAATTTGGGTATTATTGTTAATTTGAGGGTAAAGAAACGAAAAATAATGCAACTAACCAAATTATTTTGAAGAAAAAAGATAGGAGGAATGAGAAGGCTGGGAGGTTTGGGAGGAATAGGAGATTTGAGAAGGCTGTAATCTTATCTAAGGCTTTTACATCTGCCGTTTTTCCTACGGTAAAATGAAACGCAATTGGTATCCCTTCTCCTGTTGTAACTAACTGAACTTTAATTCCATAAAAATAAGACCGCATACTTGCTGTATAGCCTCTATATTGTTTGCCTTTTGCAATTTTACATCTATTAATACGAATGTTTTGACAAATAGGTATAGGAAATGAATCTATGATATAGTTCATTTCACAAGTAATCTCTTTATAAAAAGAGGCTATCAAATGAAATAATTCATAAAGTACATTTCCCAAACTATGTAAGCGCCTATTAAACCTACTTTCTTCTAACATATTGGGAAATAGGTTATATTGTTTAACAAATTTGATAGCTGAACGATAGTTCCCGTAGAAATTTGTAGCAGCTATAAATACCGTTGTAATAATCTCACTATCAGACACTTTTCGGCGAATATCTTCAGAATGATTAATTTCTTTTAAAATATCATCGATAATACAAAAAATTGATGTAATTTTGTCTTTGCAAAGCATTGGAGTTGTTTTTATTTTTTTGCAATTACAAATATACAAATCTTTTGCTTTGCTTTTTTATTTTTTTAACTTTTCAACTAGCAAGTTGAATTAATTAGGAGATAAAAGATGGAACTAAAAATATTCTACTCTTGGCAATCTGATTTGCCTAAAGATCAAAATTTGAACTTTATTGAAACATCAATTGAAGATGCATTAAAAAAGTTACACCAACAAAAAAAAATTTCATTAGATATAAAGCTTGATAAAGCAACAAGAAATTTAGCTGGTTCTCCTGATATTACAGAATCTATTTTTACCAAAATAGGAAGTTGTAATATTTTTGTTGCGGATATTTCAATCATAAACAACAAATATGACGAATTAAGAAAAACGCCAAATCCTAATGTATTAGTAGAATTAGGCTATGCAGCTAGATCATTAGGATGGGAAAAAATTATATGTGTATATAATAAAGATTTTGGAAGCTATAATGATTTGCCATTCGATTTAAGAAATAGACGAATATTAGATTATACAAGTTGTAATGGAAAAGACGAGTTATCACGTAAAATAGAATTCGCAATATACGAAATGAATAAAAAAGGAAATTTGACTAACAAAATATTGGATTTTCTTAAAAAAGACATAGATAGAGAAATATTGGGGGTATTATCACATTTATCATTAATAGTTGATTATGATATTTCAAAAAAGAATTTATTTGCAGCTACACAAAACTTCCTGAATATGTCTCAAAATGATTTATTCAAGGAGTTGCAAAATAAAAAAATACTAGGATTTTACGTCTTGAAACAATTTAATGAATATGAAAATAAGATTTACAACCATATTAATAAAGCTCTAAGTTCTCCATATTATAATAGAGAAGTTTTGAATTCACTCATTGATATTTATGAATGGTTTGCTGAATATGACAAGTTTAAGACCAATTATTTTTCTACACTATTTATTAAATTAGAAGAGAAAGATGATAGATTTATTGTCGTTAAGGGTTCAGAAATAGCATCAAATAATTTACCTAACAGATATTTGTTGATGGAGAAACTTGACAAAGAAAAAGGTATTGTTCGAAATTTTGGTGATTTCCCCATTGGCTATATACCTGTATTGACTAATTATTTTACACTAAATCATGGAACTCTCGACAAATATTGCGACATATTATTTTTATTAATAGAATCAATCAATAAGTGGCTAAAAGTTACCAATAATGAATTTATTATTGACTTTACAAAACAATTCAGGATAAAAAAATCAGATGGAAGCTGGCTCTAATTTATTCCCAAATTCCTTGTTTCTTGTATATCCGATATTTTTTGCGTTTTTCCGTCGGGTCGGTCGTTTTCGTTTCAGTGGCGTAAAAAGGTAGGGCTTAGGACAAATAAGGTTTTACGGCGAGAATACTACCTGCAATGAAATGGACGTGTGGAGATTGTCGTCTAAACGGATTTCCACCCCGACTTTTTCCCCCATAAAAGCTCGGAACAACCTTTGCCACTGACAACGAACAACCGACCCCGACATGATACACGGGCATAAGTGGAGGATGTGCAGGCAGAGAAGCGGGGCGAAAACAAAAAACGCAGTCTCAGGGGGACTGCGTTTTATCATAAGAACGGAATACATAGAAAACAAAAAGCCGCCCCAAGGACGACTTTACGAAAATAACTTGGAGAAAATTCTTTTTTCTCACGATATACTCTTAACTTTGCAACAGGTTATTCAAGTTATGCAAAGCGTTGTATATCATCGTGGAAGATAGGTCGCCAAATCATTACCTACTGCATTTCATAACTCATAAGGCTATTGAAAGCCAATCATTTGAACCTAAATGATAGATTTTTAGTAAAAAAAAATTGTTTATTCAAAAAAATATACTACTTTTGCCTATGAAATAACATGTGTTATATTACAATTGTTATATAAAGGAATTTATGCCGAAACCAACAACAATAACCCAAGAAGTAATTATAGAAACTGCCTTCGAAATGGTACGAAAGGAAGGCTTTGGAGTGCTTTCTGCTCGAAATATTGCCAAGCAAATAGGTTGCTCCACTCAGCCGATCTATTGTTGCTATAAAAATATGGAGGACCTCAAAGCTGAAATCTGCAAAAAAGCACTTGCTTTCCTCCAAAATGTAATGCTTAGTTACTCAAAAACAGGCAATACTCTTTTGGATTTGGGATTGGGGTATGTGCGAATGGCACACGCCGAACCCGCCCTATTCAAAGCTTTTTATATGGATAATGTTAGCAATGTAAAACTTACTGACATTTTTCCCGAAAGTGAGCGAGTGGTAAAAATAATGAAAAATAGCGAGGAATGCCGAACCCTATCTGATAAAGAGCTGAAGAATAACATTGCTAAAGGTTGGATGTTGGCACATGGTATCGCTTCGTTGGTAGCAGTTGGTATCTTTGTTTACGACGAAGATAAAATTTTAGAAATATTGAAATAAACCTAGGGAAAAGATAACCGCAGGCACGATCATACCCCCTATAGCAGCTACTATTGGGAGGGAAGCACTCCTGATATCCGAGAGTTCGCCCTTGAGGATCTCCCGCTTGATCTCCAATCCTACCAATAGGAAGAAGATAGCCATCAGGGCATCATTAATCCACATACTGATCGAATAAGGCCCTACCTCTTGGTCTAAGAGTGCCTGAAAACTTTCCGCCATAGGGGAATTGGCGATTGTCAAAGAAAGTACTACACAGAGGATCAACAACACCCCTGAGGACTGATTCTTAGAAAAGAATCCTTTTAAAATTGCAATTAGTTTCATGATAGTTAATCTTTTATTATAGTTTGATATTTAAATATTTATAATTCGAATCAATAGTTAAAATATTATTTGCTAACTTTCTAAGACGCAATAAATTGCGTCTCTACCCTAACGCTGGCTAATACAACTCCTGATGAGCGTAGTCATCCGTAGAGACGCAATTTATTGCGTCTTAACGAATTGGATTATACAGATATTTTTAACTATTGATTCGCATTTATAATTAGGGAATCTCTGATTTACAAATCCCAGTTTTACAATGCTGAATTGTGCGAATAGTGTTCGCTTTAATAACAAAAAGAGGCTCTCCTTATCGGGTAGCCTCTTTGGTATATTAGAGTTCTTTAAGACGTTATAGTCCGAAAGCCTTTCGGATTGTCTCTACATAGTCTAATTTTTCCCAAGTAAAGAGTTCTACCTCTATGGTTTTGGTGTTATGATAAGGAGAAGCAAATACTTTCTTTACCACTTCTGGGTTTCTTCCCATATGTCCGTAAGCGGCGGTTTCGCTATAAATAGGATAACGCAGCTTCAGGCGCTGTTCTATATCATAAGGGCGCAGAGAGAAAATTTCTCTGACCTTCTGAGCAATTTGTCCATCGGTAAGGGCTACCTTGGAGGTGCCATAGGTATTGACATAGACACCTGTAGGCTCGGCTACCCCAATGGCATAGCTTACCTGTACGAGCATCTCATCGGCTACGCCTGCCGCTACCATATTCTTTGCTATATGGCGGGTGGCATAGGCAGCACTTCTGTCCACCTTGCTGGGGTCTTTCCCAGAGAAAGCGCCCCCTCCGTGAGCACCCTTGCCCCCATAGGTATCTACAATAATTTTGCGCCCTGTAAGCCCTGTATCTCCATGAGGCCCTCCTATGACGAAAACCCCTGTTGGGTTGATATGGTATTTGATATTTTCATCAAACAGATGCGCATATTTTGGGTATTGTTCTTTGATACGAGGAATGAGTATATGAATCATATCCTCTTTGATTTTGGCAAGCATCTTCGCTTCAGTATCAAAGGGGTCATGCTGAGTGGAAATCACAATACTATCAATACGTACAGGCTTATTATCATCGCTATACTCAAGGGTTACTTGGCTCTTGGCATCGGGACGTAGGTAAGTGATTTGGTTATTCTCACGGCGCAAGGTAGCCAATTCGCGTACAATGGCATGAGAAAGCGCCAAAGGGAGTGGCATATAAGTATCTGTTTCACGAGTAGCATAGCCAAACATCATTCCTTGGTCGCCTGCACCTTGTTCCTCTGGAGAGTGGCGTACTACCCCTTGGTTAATGTCAGGGGATTGCTCATGAATGGCCGAAAGCACCCCACATGAGTTGGCCTCAAACATATAATCACTCTTGGTATAGCCTATACGCCTTATAACATCACGAGCGATTTGCTGTACATCAAGGTAAGTTTTGGATTTCACTTCTCCTGCAAGGATCACCTGACCAGTGGTTACTAAGGTTTCGCAAGCCACCTTGGACGAAGGGTCAAAAGCAAGGAAATGGTCAATGAGGGCGTCGCTAATCTGGTCAGCGATTTTGTCGGGGTGTCCTTCAGACACGGATTCGGAAGTAAATAAATATCCCATAAATAAAGCTTATGAGGAGATTACTGGTTTAGCATCTTTTATCGCCTATGCGATGAGGTAGCAATCAGTCAAATCTGTCCTCGGTTAATAGTGGGGCAAAGTTACGGTTTTATTTTTGGAAATAAAACAAATAAGTCCATTATTTTTCTTGGCAGAGAAAAAAATGAGATTTTATTTTGTGGGATAAAAAAAATGTTTTAACTTTGCACCGTCAAAAACAAGCGGGAGTAGCTCAGTTGGTAGAGCGTCAGCCTTCCAAGCTGAATGTCGCGAGTTCGAACCTCGTCTCCCGCTCAAGAAAAAATCCTTGATAACATCAAGGATTTTTTTGTTTTACAATGCTGAAAATTCGAATCAATAGTTAAAATATTATTTGCTAACTTTCTAAGACGCAATAAATTGCGTCTCTACCCTAACGCTGGCTAAGACAACTCCTGATGAGCGTAGTCATCCGTAGAGACGCAATTTATTGCGTCTTAACGAATAAGATTATACAGATATTTTTAACTATTGATTCGCATTAAAAGTTCTCTTTTATTGTGGGCACGAGCTAAAAGCTCACACCAGCGGAGTTCTCTTTCAAGGGCTAATTGCCATTAGCCCCTACACC
>NZ_ALNN01000023.1:0-81453 GCF_000293175.1 Capnocytophaga sp. CM59 | reverse complement strand
AAGGGTAGCCACATCAGCCCCTTCTACCTTTTGGTCATAATAGTATAGATAGTTTTTGTCCTTGAAATAACAAGTGGTAACCGACTCAAAGGTGGCAGGGTCAGAGATGTTAATCTGCTTTTTTCCCCTAAAAGCCTGCTTATGAGTTCGCCAAATAGGTTCTTCCCAATAGTCAGACGGCTTGTAATAGTGACTTATAAAGCCCACTACTCTAAAGCCTGTGGTATCTATCTTTATAAAATCCCCTTGGTAATAGATCCCATTTTTGTCTTTGGCTAATCTCGATACATTGAGGGGCACGAAACTCGCCATATCAGGTTTTATGATCTTGCGGATATCTTTCTCTTGGTAGATCGCATAATCCCTATTGATGATATAGCCCTCCACATAGGGGCGCTTATATTCCCAAAAGGAACTCCATAGGGAATCTGTACGATGGATATCGGATACAGTTATAGTATCTTGTACCACTACCTCCTTTTCGGCTGTAGTAGGGAGTTGCTCTACTGGCTTTTGCTTGCAAGCAACGAGTAATAACGTAAAAAGTAAGAGACGATTCATAAGAGTTTGATAATTTGATAATTTGTCGATTTGCCAATTTGCCGATTTGTCGATTTGTCGATTTGCTAATTGTCTCATTAGCTCATTGGCCAATTAACTCATCGGCTCATCGGTTAATTGTCTAACTTGCTCATTGGTCAATGGACACATTGCCCCCTCTCCGCTTAATTCGGCCAACCAATACCCCTGGGCATTCTTAAAGAGATAGAAATTAGGACTAGGGGCGGGATCCATACCCCAGCCTTTCTCATAGCCCTCATAGATAGCCAAAAGCTCCACGTCCTTGCTTGGGAACAGCCTTGTAGTACCATCATACCAATAATCTTTATCGGCTAAGAAACCATTGGGTACTACCCTTAGAGAAGCATTGTCATAACCCTTTACTACTACATATCTACGTTCGCTCTTCCAATCATGTTGGTCACTATCATACCACTCCTTATAAATCAAATGATAAATCTGTCCGTTATGCCTCCAAAAAGAATAAGTAAGCTGCTCAAAACCAGTGGTATCTATTTCTTTATTCTTTTGCTTATCGTCTTGGGAAGGGAATAATTCCCTTAGGGGTGTGTTTCCTTCTTTGAGCAACACCAACTGCTGGGGGCTGAGGTGAGGTACATAGAGGCTATCGTCATAACCACTATAATAAGCCTGATCCTCATAGATAAATAGTCTCTGATTATCCATATAGAAAAAGTTTTTCCCATACTCAGGGCGGTTTGTATAGTGGAAAGGCAGCTTTTTACGCCAATTATACACCCCATTCTTGTCATACAGATAGTAATAATGCCCTGGAACAACCCCAAAAGTAGCCGCATCATAGCCAGAGAGAGGCTCTTTTCTATTGTAAAGCTTGTTTCCATCGGTGACCAAAACCTCAAACAGCTTTATCTTGCTCAAATTCTCCTTGGGTATGGGCACTCTAAGGTCTTCGTCCCCTAACGGATAGCTATTTTCATCATAATAGAGGTGGTTTTTATCTATCAAATAGAAATCATTCAGCCTTCGTAAGGTAGGAATATCAAAATAATCAGGGAGCTCTATAAAGTAATCCTCCGCCCTCTCTTTATCGTATTCTGCATTATAACGCAATACATGGGTAGCGGTTTTGTATATATTATTCGATACCTGCTGTACCCGCTCTCCTTTGTAGATAAAGGGCTTCCCTTGGTAATAGGTATTGTCCTTGTCGGAGACAAATTCCTCATCTGCCAATTCCTTCTGAAGGGTAGCCACATCAGCCCCTTCTACCTTTTGGTCATAATAGTATAGGTAGTTTTTGTCCTTGAAATAACAAGTGGTAACCGACTCGAAGGTGGCAGGATCGGAGATAGCAATCGGTTTTGTTCCCCTAAAAGCCTGCTTATAAGTTCGCCAAATAGGTTCTTCCCAATAGTCAGACGGCTTGTCATGATGGCTTATAACGCCCACTACTCTAAAGCCTGTGGTATCTATCTTTATAAAATCCCCTTGGTAATAGATCCCATTTTTGTCTTTGGCAAAAATCAGGATTATGTCAGCTGCCGATCCCGATACATTGAGGATTGCAAAGCTCGCCATATCAGGTTTTATGATCTTGCGGGTATCTTTTTCTTGGTAGATGACATAATCCTTATTGATGATATAGCCCTCCACATAGGGGCGCTTATATTTCTTAAAGGAATGCCATAGGGAATCCGTGCGATGGATATCAGATACAGCTATAGTATCTTGTACCACTACCTCCTCATTGGTAGTAGTAGCAGGGAGCTGCTTCATAGGCTTTTGCCCACAAGCGACGAGTAACAAAGTAAGAAGTAAGAGACGGTTCATGATAGTTTTGAGTTTTGAGTTTTGAGTTTTGAGTTTTAAATTTTGAGTTGCTATTGTTGGTTTAATAACTTACTGGCTTGCTCATTGGTTAATGGACACATTGCCCCTTCGCCGCCTAATTCGGCCAGCCAATAGCCCTGGGCATTCTTAAAGAAATAGAAATTAGTGGTAGGAGTATTATCCAAACCACAGCCTTTTCGATACCCCTCATAAATAGCCAGAAGTTCTACATCTTTGTTTTGGAACAACCTTGTGGTGCCATCATACCAATAATCTTTATCAGCTAAGAAACCGTTGGGAACTGCCTTTAGAGAGGCATTGTCATAGCCTTTTACTACTACATATCGGCGCTCACTCGTCCAATCATTTTGCTCATAATCGTACCTCTCCTTATAAATCAAATGATAAATCTGTCCATTATGCCTCCAAAAAGAATAAGTAAGCTCCTCAAAGCCTGTGGTATCTATTTTTTTATTTTTTTGCTTATCGCCTTGAGAAGGGAATAATTCTCTTAGGGGTGTGTTTCCTTTTTTTAGCAGCGCCAACTGCCGAGGGGTGAGGTGAGGTACATAGAGACTATCGTTATAAGCCCTGTAATAAGCCTGATCCTCATAGACAAATAGGTGCTGATCATCCATATAGAAAAAGTTTTTCCCATACTGGGGGCGGTTTGTATAGCGAAAAGGTAGTTTATAGTCCCAATTATACACCCCATTCTTGTCATACTGATAGTAATGATACTCTGGAACAATCCCAAAAGTAGCCGCATCATAGCCAGAGAGCAGCTCTTTTCCTCTGTAGAGCTTGTTCCCATCAGTTACAAAAACCTCAAATAGCTTTATCTTACTCAGATTCTCCTTGGGTATAGGCATTCTAAGATCTTTGTCCCTTAACGGATAGGTATTTTCATCATAATAGAGGTGATTTTTATCTATCAAATAGGAATCATTCAGCCTTTTTAAGGTAGGAATATCAAAATAATCAGGGAGTTCCACAAAATAATCCTCCGCCTTCTCCTTCTCTTTATCATCATATCCTGCATTATAGCGCAATACATGGGTAGTGGTTTTGTATATATTGCCCGTTATCAGCTGTACCTGCTCCGTTTTGTATGTATTGTTCGTTACCAACTGTACCCGCTCCCCTTTATAGATAAAGGGTTTCCCTTGGTAATAGGTGTTGTTCTTGTCGGAGACAAATTCCCCATCTATCGATTCCTTCTGAAGGGTAGCCACATCAGCTCCCTCTACCTTTTGGTCATAATAGTATAGGTAGTTTTTGTCCTTGAAGTAACAAAAAGAAACAGTCTCTAAGGTGGCAGGATCAGAGATAGCAATCGGTTTTGTTCCCCTAAAAGCCTTCTTATGAGTTCGCCAAATAGGTTCTTCCCAATAGTCAGACGGCTTATCATCGTGGCTTATAACGCCCACTACTCTAAAGCCTGTGGTATCAATCTTTATAAAATCTCCTTGGTAATAGACCCCATTTTTGTCTTTGGCAAATCCCGATACATCAAGGATTGTAAAGCTCGCCATATCAGGTTTTATGATCTTTCGGGTATTTTTCTCTTGGTAAATAGCATAATCCTGATTGATGATATAGCCCTTCACATAGGGGCGCTTATATTTCTCAAAGGAACGCCATAAGGAATCTGTACGATGAATATCGGATACAGCTATAGTATCTTGTACCACTGCCTTCTCATTGGTAGTAGTAGCAGGGAGCTGCTTCATAGGCTTTTGCCCACAAGCAACGAGTAACAAAGTAATAAGTAAGAGACGGTTCATGATAGTTTTGAGTTATAGGGTTTTGAATTATAGGGTTTTGAGTTTTAAATTTTGAGTTATAGGTTTTTTAGATAATGACAAGTGAGTAGTCATTAGTCATTAGTCATTAGTCATTAGTTGTTGGTTCATCGGTCATCAATTGCCATCGTTTACTAATATCATAAGTTTGTTGCTCATAAATAACCTTATCGTCTTCTAAGAAAGCATTTTTTCCCCATACAGGCGGAGTGGTATATTTGAAAGGGAGTTTTTCTTCATTCATGTAAATACCATCTTTGTCATAAACAAGATCTCCAGGGTACTCTGGCACTATCCCAAAAGTATGAGCATCACAGGGTGTAGGGTCGCTCCCATGATAAATAGTCTTACCATCGGAGATATAAGAATAGGTTCCAAAAGTTTGTATCCTGTCAAAATCTCTTTTTTTGATAGGGAGTACTTTTTCTCTAAAGAATACATGGTTTTTGTCCATAAGATAATCTGAAGAAGCGCCTGAAAGGCTATCAATAAAAAGTCCCTTAAGGGTGGCAACATCCATATAGGGTACTTCCTTCCAATAAGGAGCGTCATCTCCCCCAACGTCCAATGTTAAAGCAAGTACATACCGAGAGGTCTTGAAAAAATCCTCTGTCACGAGCTCTACAGGCTCTCCCTTATAAGTGAGGATTTTATCCTTGTAATAAGTATGGTTTTTATCCGCTACTGCATAGGTAATACCAGATAATCTTATATATTGGCTATCAGAACCTTCTATCTTTTTCTCACAGAAATACAAAAACTCCTTGTCCTTGAAATAATAGCATGGAGTATAATAATCATACGCCATTTCAAAGGATTCTGGGTGGGCTACCTCCATAGGTTGCGTACCTAAGAACACTTTCTTATTGGTTTTCCAAATAGGCGTATTTTCCTCACTCAGAGGTATCTCTTTTACACCAACTATTTTAAAGCCTGTGGTATCCATTGGGAAGAAATAGCCACGGTAATAGATGCCGTTTTTGTCCACAGCAAACCCGCCTCCTTTCCCCTTGAAAGTAGCCATATCAGGGCTAAGGCGTAGGGTGGCTTTCTTGCCCTGATAGAGTACATAATCCTCATAGACAACATATTCTTCACTATAGTTATTACCATATTGGTCAGAGAAATAGGCTTTATAGTCATCAGGATCAGTTATGGACACTATATGAGTGGTTAGTCCCTTTGGGTAATCTTTCTGCTCCGCAGGCTTTTGCTTGCAAGCGACGAGTAACAAAGTACAAAGTAAAAGACGATTCATGATAGTTTTGAATTGGTTATTAGCTAATTAACTCATTGGCTAATTGGCTTATTAGATTGCAAATATACTCTTTTTTTCTTAATTTTGTACCCTGATAGCTGATTATTTATGACTTACCAGAATATTCATATCAACAGTGCTACCCCTGAGGATTTTGCCCAAGGAGCACACACAACCCTATACTATATCTTTCTCTTACAGGGGGATAGCCACTTTAGTGTCGACTTCAACGACTATACTTCCCAAGGGCATTCCCTGCTGTTCCTCTCCCCTTACCAGTATTTCCAATGGAAAGAAACGGCCCCCAAAATGGACTTTATCGCCTTCCATGGGGATTTCTATTGTATAGAGTACCACAAGAAGGAAGTGGCTTGTAACGGCCTATTATTCAATAATATATACCAACAACCCCACTTTGAGGTCTCTCAGGCAGTTTTTGGAGAATTAGAGCGTCTCTTGAAAAAGATGCAAGCCATTGCTTCAGACTCCAATCCTTACCAAATTGCAGTGCTTAAGAGCTATTTGCAACTGATCTTGGCCATCGGAAGCCGAGAAAAGCAGCATTTTTTGAGCCACTTGAAAGAAGAGAACCCTTTGCAAAACCCCGTGGCCAATTTCCAAGAGCTTTTGGAGGCCAACTTTCTCAAGGAAAAGGACATCAGCTTCTATGCTGAGGCCTATCACCTTTCAATCAGTGCTTTCTCCAAGCGTATTAAGCAGTATTATGGGAAGACCCCTTCGGCGCTGCTAAGGGAGCGCTTGGTTTTGGAAGCCAAAAAGCTACTGCACCTCACCCATAAGTCGGTCAAGGAAATCGCCTTTGAACTCTGCTTTGAGGATGCTTTCTACTTCAGCCGTTATTTCAAGAAGGAAGTAGGGGTTTCCCCCAAGCAATTTAGGGAGAGTGTAGGAATTTCGATAGTGGCAAAATAATCTATGTTTGTGGCAAAAAAGTCCATTCTTATTTGGAAAATGCTTTGTATTTTTGCATCCTGAAAATAATACATAGTCATATGCAACAATTATTAGAAAAATTGGCTGGATTACAGTCACAGTTTATCAACTTTATTCGCATTGCGATCTTTATCGTAATGGCGTGGATTGGAGGCCTCAAAGTATGTCAATACGAAGCCGATGGGATTGTTCCCTTTGTTACCAATAGCCCTTTTATGAGTTTCTTCTATGCCAACTCAGGTAAAACCGCTATTGATGAGAACGGTGTTACAGGTGAGGCTAACAAAGGTAAAGAAGTAGCAGAATACAAATTGCACAAGAACCCAGAGGGGAAAATGGTAGCTGCCAATATAGAATGGCATAAGCAAAACAACACCTATACTTTCTCTTATGGCTTAGGAGCGTTCATCTGCCTAATTGGTTTGCTTACGCTTTTAGGTATTTGGTCTCCTAAAATAGGACTTATCGGGGGATTACTTACTTTTGGTATGTCTATCGTTACCCTTTCCTTCCTTATCACTACCCCAGAGGTATATGTACCTAACTTAGGAGGTGATATGCCTACCCCTAACCATGGCTTCCCTTACCTATCAGGAGCTGGACGCTTGGTACTGAAAGACATTATCATGTCGGCTGGCGGACTTATTGCCGCTTCTGATGCAGCAAGACGCCTGTTAGCAAAGAACAAATAAAGAACCATTAAGAAATAAACAGCCCCAAACCGAGTGGTTTGGGGCTATTCTTATTTAATATATTATGGTGTTATTTTCTGGTAGGTAGTGGATAAGTACCCTCTACAAGAATACTCTTATCTACATCTTGGATATTGCGATGACCAGAGAAGGCCATAGTGGTATCCATTTCATCATAGAGGATTTGTAGGGCACGAGTTACGCCTTCTTCTCCATAAGCACCCAATCCGTATACGGGAGCACGGCCGAGCATGATACCCTTAGCACCCAAAGCCCATGCCTTAAGCATGTTCTGTCCTGTATAGAAACCTGAGTCTATCCATACCTCTGTCTGGCTACCTACAGCACTTACGATATCTGGTAAGGCTTTGATAGAAGAAATAGTATCGTCCATTTGGCGACCACCATGGTTGGAAACGATGATGGCATCGGCTCCGTATTTTACAGCCTCTTGTGCATCTTCTGGGGTCATAATCCCCTTGAGGATAATAGGGCCTCCCCAAAGTTCCTTAATCTCAGCTATATCCTTCCAGCTAAGGCTTGGGTCAAACTGCTCTTTTGTCCAAGAAGAAAGTGAAGAAAGGTCTGATACGTTCTTAGCGTGACCTGCAATGTTGCGGAAAGTCCAGCGACGGCTACCGAATACATAGCGTAGACCCCAAGGAATTTTAGTTGAAAGGTTTATCATATTAGGAATGGTAAACTTCGGAGGGGTAGAAAGTCCATTCTTAATATCACGATGGCGGTTTCCGAGCACTTGTAAGTCTACCGTTACCATAAGAGCGGAACACTTAGCTTCTTTAGCTCGACGAATGAGATCTTTCATGAACTCACGATCGCGCATCACATAGAGCTGAAACCAAAAAGGTTCTACACCTGCCTCCACCAAGTCCTCAATAGAGCAGATGGACATGGTAGAAAGAGTGAAAGGAATACCGAACTTCTGAGCGGCTTTGGCCATATGGATTTCCCCATCAGCCCACATCATTCCCATAAAGCCTACAGGAGCGGTCATAGCAGGGAATTTTACCTTTTGTCCTAAGAGCGTAGTCTCAAGGGTACGATTGTCCATATCCACCAAAATTTTCTGCTTGAACTTGATAGGGTTAAAGTCAGAGACATTCTCGCGGTAAGTGGCTTGTGTCCAAGAGCCTGTATCCACATACTCATAGAACATCTTAGGTACATTGCGCTTACATACCACACGTAAGTCCTCAATGTTAGTCATTTTTGTTAAATCTCTCATTCTAAAAATTTTTATATGATTGTATCAGAGACGAATGAATGCTGAAAAAACAAGGGCTTGCTTTTTCGCTGCAAATATAAGAATTTATTTTGATATATGTCATATTTAGTGATTAGTTTTTAGTTTTTAGTTTTAGTTTGTTGTAGAGGCATTTCTCTCTTCATGATAAGGTTAATAATCCTTGCGATAGGTAGTCTTCCGCCTTTGCTTGAGCGGATCTCTGACTTTGGAGCGGAACATAGTGAGGAAAATTCTAACAATCACAATCACGAGTGATAAAGCAAAAAATATACAAATCGCTTGTATCCATAGGGGCAGATCCTTGGTAAGTGCCCCATAGATAAGTCCCGCACATAGTCCCATAGTCATAGTGAGAAATACCCCATAGAGTAGCCCTTTGGCCAGATAGTTGCCGTAATTCTTCATAGGCTTGTCGGTAAGATAGCCGTAAATCCCCCAATAAGCGGAAACTGCAATGACGAAAAATATAATCACCCCAATGGTTTTCACTACAATAAAGACATCTGTTACAATGATCTCATCTGTGGAAGCCTTATAGCGAATATTATAAGAGGATTCCCCATTTAGCTCAGCAGCAAAAGGCAGTGCCCGCTCCAGCTCCTTCCCCGATTCTATAGTAAAAGTAACCACAGGGGTACCCATTTCTACATATTCGGTAGTGTGCCTGCTACCACTCCTGTGATCAAATCTTTCTGTATGAATATCCTCATACCTTACCACCTGAGCGGTATAGGGTTTAAAGTCTCTATCAGAAGCCAAGAGGTAGAGCTCCTTGACAGTACTTGCCCCTAAAAACAACATAAAAGGGGTAAGCACCACCAATAGGGAGATAGGCACCCAGATAAAGAAGGCGGAAAGACAACCTGCTTTTGCTTTGTTTTTATCCTTAGCCTTGCTGTTGCTTTTTCTGATAATCAGATATGTAAGTCCTACTGAAATGGCAAAAAACAGGAAGACAATGATTCTGTTGATAACTATTTCATCCATAAGCGATAATTATTGATATATCCTTCTTTTAGAAGGTTTTTCACATTCAGATACAAAAATGGTTTTAGGCTCTACCTTGAGCTTTTTAAGATCTGTCTGATAACACTTGGATTGTACAAAATCAAACCTATAATACTCAATATTATTTAGGGTATCCTTATAGATATTTTTACCTTTATCATACACTAAAAAATCCCGATTAATAGGATTATGATCTACACTACCCTCTTTTATATTCATAAAAAACGCCTTAGGTTCTTCCAAGTTGGAGATACTAAGGAAGTCTTTAAGCTCCTTATCCCCTTGGTCTTCCGACTTCTCCTTAGCAAAAAGCACCTTTCTTAGCTCTTTCATAGGTATTTTATCAATTTCCTTTTTGAGTTCCCGTATAAGCTGCTTACTTCTCTCTACATCAGCTTGGTTAAAAAAGAGCAAACACTCATAGCCCTCTTTGGTTACCAAAGCGCCTGCCCCATCTATCTGATATTCTGTGAGTTCCTGAAAAGAAATAAGAAAGTCATTATTATCCTGTAAATCAATTTGATAAGTATTTTTCAGTTCTCCCAAAAAGGGAGCAAATTCAAGCCTTTTGAGATCTGCAATCAGAGAAAAGGAATTCCCCATTTCTTTCCTTGGAAAAGTATGTACATAGCGAGAAGAAAGGCAATTGGGGTTATCATTGAAAACTGAGTATGTTTTTCCATTCTCAAAGCGGATATAGTTTTTCCCATCTTCAAAATTCGCAAAGCGAATACGGACTTTGTCTTTCCCAATAGAGTCATTCCGCTGCCCATACACAACAAATAGTGGTTCTTTTTTCGGTTTGAAGAGGATGATACCGTCCTTTTGAACCTCATAACTCCCTGGTACAGCTGTCATATAGCCCCAAAGGACAAATAATTTGTTAGGCAAGAGCATAATACCTCCTCCACGCCCTCTGTAATTGCCTGAAATGTCTTTTTCTTGGGCATAAACAAGGCTTCCTATAAAAGAGAAAGCCAGCAATAAGAGTATTTTTGTTTTCATGATATTAGTTTTAAAATTTCATCTTTCAACTGCTTGCAATTACGATTCCTTTGAAGATTAGCTAATTCGCCTTTATTTCTCTTCTTTGGGAAGGTCATTCACACTCGGAGACAAAGATGGTTTTAGGCTCCACTTTGAGCTGCTTAGGGTCTGTGATACTTCCCTGTGTCTTGACCTGCAAATATAGCCTAACTTCTTCATTTTCAAAAGGTTTTGAAGTATAACTACCCCCCACTACTCTCCCATCTTTCTTTAGGACAAGAAGTGCCGTAGGAGGCTCTATGTTTTCTGCATAAAGGAAAGAGATAGACTCCTGACTTATATCTTTTGATTTTTCTTTAGAAACAAAAAACCTTTTGAGATCCTCTTTAGGTACTTGCTTCAATCTTTCTTTGACCATTTTCAGCTCTTCTTCTGGCCATTTCCCTCTATGAAAAAAAGCCCCCTTTTCCCCTTCTAACTCCATAGGTACGAGCACTACATTTGCCTTCTCACGACTAAGTTTATCATAGGAAATCAAGAAATCATTATACGCTCCCAAGTCAAATTGCAATGTGTTCTTAATCCCCTCTCCCTCAAATAAATAAGACACCTCTTCATCATAGTATCCCATATGATGTATAAGGGTAAGCGTACTGCCCACTTCCTTTCTGTCAAAGGTATGTATATACTCATGAGAAAAACAGTTAGGGTGATCATTGAACACACTATAGGTCTTCCCATTCTCATACTGAATATAGTTCTTCCCTTCTTCAAAATTGGCAAAACGGATACGCACCTTATCCTTCCCAATAGAATCATTATAATACCCATATACCAAGAATAAGGGTTCCCGCTGAGGCTTTAATAAGTACACCCCATCGGGTCTCTTTTGGTAATAGCCACGAATAACTGTCATATAAGTCCAAGCAGCAAAAGTCTTATTTGGGAAAAGCATAATGCCCGATTCAGGTTGTTTATAGCTTTCTATTAGCTTTCTGTCTTGAGCTAAAAAGCTATTGGTTACGAAAAAGAAAGTCAGTAATAAAAGTATTTTTGTTCTCATAAAAGTAAAGGATAACTAAGCAATCGAATATCAGTAATTATAGAAAGGGTAAATCCCTTAAAAAGAGGAGCTTTTGCCCAAGGAATGGCATAGCCAGCATCTACCCGTAACAAATTAAATAAAGACAGTCCTACACGTGGAGTAATCGCCTCAGTGGAAAGAGAGACCCCATAGCCCAGCAACAGGTGATAGAACTCAGCCCCCACCTCAGGGACTACTCTATGAGAACCCCTACCCGCAAAATGAACTCCTGCATAGAAGCCCCCGCCACAAGCAATACAATCATTGTGAAGCATCAGCCCCGCAAAGTGTGAACTCTTAGCATCGGCATAGGTGTAAGCCAGCCTTGGGGTCAGGTTAATTATTCCCTGAAAACAATCACACGAAGGCGGATACCTCCTTGGAGGAGTAATAGCAAGGCTATCGCTCTGAGCAAACCCCACATAAGAGCAAAGAGTAAAGAAGAGGAAAAACAAATTTCTCATAAAATCAACTTTAAAAGTTCCCTTTCTATAACGCGACAAATATAACGAAATTTCGGCAAAAAATCAGAATTTCTTACGACTTTATTGCTATGTTTATTTTTTTGACTACCTTTGCAGAAAAATAAACCTATGAATACTGGTACTATTGCCCAATTACCTAAAGATGTTTCTATAGAAGATGTCCTATTGGAATTAGAAGCACAAGGGATTGAGATCTTACAAGAGATTCCTCTCCCCCCTGAAAGACTCCCTCAGAGGGTACTTGATTCTATTAAGAAAGGAACCGAGCAAGCCGAGAGAGGTTTTGTTTTTGATGATGCTATTGTAGACCAAGAAGCTGAAAATATTATCATGCAATGGGAAAGAAAGTAAAAGTTACTTGGTCTGCTGTTGCTAAAATACAATATTATGATACTTTGATTTTTTGGAACGAACATAACCAATCCAATGAGTATTCCAAAAAAATAAGAGCCAAAATAAAAGAAGCCTCCTCTAAGTTAAGTTCTTTTCCCAAAATAGGAAAAGAAAGACCTGAAGACAGAGAGGTAAGGCAGATTATTGTGTTATCCCATTTTTCTCTATTCTACAGAATCTATGAGATCAATGAAGACTTGACTGAAATTGTCATAGTAACCTTTTGGGATAACAGAAACGACCCTAATAAATTAAAATTCTAAAAATGAGTGCCATTGTAGCCATTGTTGGACGCCCTAATGTAGGCAAATCCACTTTTTTCAACCGCCTTGTTCAGCGCCGTGAGGCTATCGTAGATAGCATCAGTGGGGTGACCCGCGACCGCCATTATGGAAAAACCGACTGGAACGGACGTGATTTCTCCGTGATTGATACAGGAGGTTATGTAGCAGGAGGCGATGACGTGTTCCAAAAAGAAATAGATAAGCAAGTGAATCTGGCTATTGAGGAGGCCGATGCCATCATCTTTTTAGTAGATGTAGAGAGTGGCATCATGGGTACCGATGAGGAGATTGCCCAACTGTTGCGCCGTAGCAAGAAGCCTACTTTCTTAGCCGTAAACAAAGTAGATAATACCAAGCGGGCTATGGACGCCAATGAGTTCTATGCCTTGGGGTTTGAAGAGATTTTTCCTATCTCCAGTGTCAATGGGAGTGGTACCGGCGAACTCTTGGATGCCGTGGTCAAAGTGCTCCCTGAGGAGGAAAAAGTGGAGGAAGTAACTCTACCTCGCTTTGCCGTAGTGGGACGCCCCAATGCAGGGAAATCGTCCTTTATCAATGCTCTCATAGGGGAGGAACGCTACATTGTTACCGACATAGCGGGTACCACTCGTGATGCTATTGACACCCGTTATAATCGTTTTGGGTTTGAGTTCAATCTCGTGGATACCGCAGGGATTCGCCGCAAAGCAAAGGTCAAAGAGGATTTGGAGTTCTACTCTGTGATGCGCTCAGTACGTGCCATAGAGCACTCCGATGTATGCCTGCTCTTAGTGGATGCTACTCGTGGCTTTGAGGGGCAAGATGCCAATATCTTCTGGCTGGCACAGCGCAATAAAAAAGGAATAGTAATTCTGGTTAACAAATGGGATTTGGTAGAAAAAGACAACCATACCACCAAGCACTTTGAGGAAGGGATTCGCAAGATTATCGCCCCCTTTACCGATGTGCCTATTATCTTTATCTCTGCCCTTACCAAACAACGTATCTACAAGGCAATAGAGAAAGCCGTAGAGGTGTATAACAACCGCAGTCAGCGCATCAAGACCTCTGAGCTCAATGAGTACATGCTCCCGATCATTGAGGCTACCCCACCACCAGCTACCAAAGGAAAGTACATCAAGATCAAGTACTGTATGCAGCTACCTACTGACCTACCTCAGTTTGTCTTTTTTGCCAACCTTCCCCAATATATCAAGGATCCTTACCGCCGTTTTGTAGAGAACAAGCTCCGTGAGAAATTCAATTTTGAAGGCGTCCCTTTGGATATTTTCTTTAGGGAAAAGTAAGGGGAGTTTTTGAGGTTTGAGGTTTGGGTAAAAAGTGAACAAGAAAAATAAAATGAGTAAGAAAACTTATTTTGCAATGATTGATGAAGCTATACAACAAGAGGGAAAAAAAGTAACTATTGAAGAACTTAGACAAAGATATTTAAAATGATAAAAGAGGAAATAGAGCTAGAAAAGGAAGAATATACATTTGAAGAAACTAAAAAATTTCTTGATCACTTAGAGATTTTAAAAATCTCTAACAAAATAAAATAGGATAAAAAATATGAGAATTATTTTGTTCATCATTTTAGTCCTTGTATTTTATATCTTATCGATAGTAATGTACAAGAAATATCATGGCAAGAAATTACTATTCTATTATCTTGCATGCCTTTTAGGTGCATGCATAATGTATATGCTTAGTTTAGTTCTAGTCGCAAAGTATAGTACGGAAATGATGGATGTTTGTCATGATTTCTACAATTCTATACTTGTTATTATTATGACAAATTTAATAATCATTATAATGGAAGCTCTTGTAAATTTCCTCATTAAGTTCATGATGAGTTTCCATGTAAAATACAATGGTTTTGTTATGAATGATGAACGTATTCAAGTAATAGATAAGTTCAAATTCTTATTCATAAAATGGGGTAGAATCCTTTATCTAACAGGGTGTATAATTTTAATTACAGGATGTATGTTTAGTTAAAGGAGGTTCCTACTGTTTATTGTAAAACTCTCATTATAGAAACGATTTATAAAAGATATAAATAACAAAGAAATGTTTCCCATCCAACAATCTTATTCGAAAGAAGAACAGATTAAGCGTTATTGGAAATGTAACTACACTGCTGCAGAATCACAATTAGCGTATTGGATTCTGCTACCTAAGGACGTAAAACCTGTAGAGATTAAAAAGCAATCTATAGAAGGACTTGACATTAATAATATCGGGCAATATGTTAGTGTTGACAAAACCTGTTCGATGTTAGAGGTCTCCGTATATTATGAACATTGTTGGTATGAAATGAACGCAGCAGATTGGCTTGTTAAAAAACTTGATCTGATGGGAGAAAACATTCTTCACTATAGGAAAATTAATGGGACTTCAACAGGAACTTATGCTGATATTCTCACGGCAAAGACAACAAATAAAGGTGAGAGTGTAATATCTCGCTTTTCTGTGCTAAAAGACTATGATCCTGATTTTTCAGGAGCCAATTATTTTATGGTAAAAACATCTTGCTTTAAAGAAGATTATCAAGGAAGGATGTTGGATATACTCCAAATCACAAATAATTGGGATTTGATAAACAAGACGAATTGGAACATGGCAGAAAATTTACAACCCTTTAGTTTCAACTTCAAACAAAATAATTTCACATTTTATTTCCCAACATCATGGAAGATGTTCAAGGACAGCAATCATGATAATTTGTCCGCCCAATCTATTCGTTTTCTTCTTAAGCATGAAGACGAGGGAAAGAATATAGGTGTAGTCAATATATATTTGTATGCGAAGACAAGCAAAGAAAATTTTGAAAGCATCGCCTCGAACATAGAAACACGTTTAAAAAACATATCAGAATTTGAATGCAAAATACAAAAAAAGGTAGCTGATAATATTCTGAATCCAAAATTAGAAAAAGCATGGTACATTCAAGGAGATTTAGAATATCCTAAAAAGCAATTCAGAGCTTTTCTCATGTCATATCTTATACAAAGTAATAGCGGCATCTGTTATATTGAATCAATTGGACCAAGACCCAGCTTAAATAATTATTATTGGGAAGCAGGCAAACGATGTATAGAGTTAATAGTCGAATCATTCAATAACTTGGATTTCTCCAAGGAATAGAATTTGTAAAAGGCTCCTATCCGAGATATTGATTGTAACGACTTCCTTTACTATCATATTTTATCAATTTGGAGTTTTTTATAATACCAGCTGTGTCTATTTCTTACAACTCCATCACCACCTGTGTTGGTAATGTACAAGTTTCGGAAGAGAATACGAGTGAAAATGGTAGTGTATATAAAGTGTCAGGAGAATATGATATCCCTGTGGGAGAATATCTGTATATAAGAGATCCTAATGGGTATAGAATATGTATCTATGAACTATTTGTCCCTTAATAAGCAAGATGAATACTTTAGAAGCCAAGAGAAAAGCATTAGCTAAAGAAAGGATAGAAACCAAATACAAATCTCACAAAGATTGCACCTTTATAGAGGTTGTTACTGCGGATAAGCTGCAAGAGTTCTATGATTTTATCTCAACACATATACGCTATACTGAAGAAAATTACCAAAGATACAATGATAGATATTGTATAGGAGAAAAATATGACAAATATAGTATCAGAAACTGGATCATTGAGAAGATAGCAAAGCAAACAAAGCCTTCTGACATTATTATATTGCCTTTTTTAGACTTTGGTATCTGCGTAGAACTCATGAGGGTAGAGGCTTTTTTCGAGGCAGAATTGGATGAAAAGATATCCCAACATATAGGTTTGGATATTGGATATATTAACCTATCGCAGCAAATACTACATTATTTCTCTGATGAAGAGTATTTCGTTTTTGAATATTATGAAAGACTATAAAATATGTCCTTTACGAAAGAAGCATTTGGTAAACACATCAGCCTATGAAACTATCTGAAATAGAGACCGCTGACCTTCCGGTGAGAGAAATGACCATAACTGACAATCAGATAACTATTCTCTATGACGAGGTATATCATATCCCCACCCAAAGTTATATCAAAAATATCCAAATAACTATTAGAAATTGGCGCGAGCTCTTGGTAAAAATATTCCTTTCTCCTGCTCCTTATATCAAACCTACTGAAGTGATTTGTGAAGGAGCACAACGAGAAGTTTTCGACCTTATACAAGAAATCACTTTTTTAGACAACACATTGATTCTAAAAGGAATCAGCAAAGAAAACAAATACTGGATGGAGTACTATATCACAGAGGGTCAATGGGTATTACTATAGATATACCACTTTTTTTGTCTCAAAAAAATCCTCCTCAAAGACCTCAGAAAGGTTATAAACAGTAGCCGAAGGAAAAGCTGCCAACTCTTCAGTAAGGTCGCCTCCTTTTAGGTAGAGTATTCCCCGCTTATCTCCCTTATTGGTTACAGGCTTGAGCAGATGCTTGGTGAGCTTATAGAAGTCCGCCATTTGGGTTACAGCACGGCTTACGATATAGTCGTATTGCCCCTCAAGGGTCTCTACACGTGCCTGCTGGTAGGTGACATTGGTAAGGCCTAAAGCAGTAGCCACTTGTTGTACCACCTTTATTTTCTTGCCTATGGAATCCACCAAGTGGAAAGACACCTCTGGATAGAGAATCGCCAGTGGAATCCCTGGAAAACCGCCACCTGTACCTACATCTAATACCTTTAGCCCTACCGAGAAGGGGTGTATCTTGGCTATGCCTAAGGAGTGCAATAGGTGATGCAGCACAAAATGCTCCATATCCTTGCGAGAAATCACATTGATACGTGCGTTCCACTCCTCGTATAGGCTTACTGCCTGAGTGTATTGTGCCACTTGTGTAGGGGTGAGAGTAGGAAAATACTTGAGTAACAACTCCATAAAGACAAGCCTTTAGAAAGGTCAAAAGTAGGATAATATTTTCATTCGTACAAATTTTTCAAGAAAGATTTTAAAAATACTTGTACATTCCAAAAAATAATAGTACCTTTGCCCCGCTTTCTTTTATGGGAGCTTCAAAGAGCTAAGAGCAAGTAAACGTTTAATTTAAGATATTAATATTCAATCCAATGAAAAGAACATTTCAACCTTCCAAGAGAAAAAGAAGAAATAAACACGGTTTCAGAGAACGTATGGCCACGGCGAATGGACGTAAAGTATTGGCACGTCGTAGAGCTAAAGGAAGAAAAAAACTTACTGTTTCCTCTGAACCAAGACATAAGAAATAATGTTTATAACTTTCTGTAACAAGTAAGGTGCCATCTCATTGTAGATAGCACCTTTTTTACTTTTTACTTTTTAACCTTATTACTTTTTACCTTTTACTTTTTATCTTTATATTATGAAGTCTATTGCTGAAATTCGTCGTGATTTCCCTATCTTAGAGAGAAAGATAGGCGGAAATCCCTTAGTATATTTTGACAATGGGGCAACTTCTCAAAAGCCCCAACAGGTCATTGATAGCATTGTCCATTTTTACACCACCTACAATGCCAATATCCATCGTGGGGTACATACCCTCAGCCAAGAGGCTACCGAAGCCTATGAAGTAGCCCGTAAAAAACTACAAAAGCACATCAACGCAGCCAAGTCCTACGAGGTGATTTTTACCAGTGGTACCACCGAGGGAATCAACTTAGTGGCTACTTGTCTCACCCCTTTTCTAAAGGCAGGTGATGAGATCTTGGTACTGACCACTGAGCACCATAGCAATATCGTTCCTTGGCAGCTCTTGGCCGAGCGTACAGGGGCTGTTGTCCGTCCTATCCCTGTAGATAAGGAGGGTATGATCCTTATGGAGGACTTCAAGGCTATGCTCTCTGAGCGTACCAAAGTAGTCAGCTGCCAACATGTGTCCAATGCCTTGGGCAATGTACACCCTGTCAAGGAAATCATTGCTTTAGCCCATAGTGTAGGGGCGGTAACCCTTATAGATGGGGCACAGAGTTGCCCACACTTTGCCATAGATGTACAGGACTTAGATGCTGACTTCTTCGTGGCTTCAGGACACAAGATGTACGCCCCTACTGGGATTGGCTTTCTCTACGGGAAAGAGGCGTGGCTTAAGAAACTCCCCCCTTATAAGGGCGGCGGGGATATGATCAAGACCGTCTGCTTTGAAGGGACTACTTATGCCGATCTGCCTTATAAGCTGGAGGCTGGAACACCCAACATCTGTGGGGGGATCGCCTATGGAGTAGCTATTGACTATATGCACTCCTTAGGCATGGCCGATATCGCGGCTCACGAACACGCCTTGCTAAAGTATGCCCACGAGCAGATTCAAGCCTTAGGCGGTATCACCATCTATGGTACACATGATTTGGAGCGTAAGGCAGGAGTCATCTCCTTCAATGTAGAGGGCGCCCACCCCTATGATGTAGGAACACTCCTTGACCAAATGGGTATAGCTGTACGTACAGGCCACCATTGTGCCCAGCCTGTGATGGACTTTTATCACATTCCAGGTACCATACGTGCTAGTTTTGCCGTTTATAACACCCTCGAAGAAGTTGATCGCCTCATCTTAGGCCTTCAAAAAGCAATGAAAATGCTATTATAGTTACATATAACACACTCACAATCAACCAATTGTAAAATAATTAAAAAAATAATTGATTTTTATTTGTCAGTTTCAAAAATAGTTGTACCTTTGCACTGTCTTAAAAATCACACGCGGGTGTGGTGAAATTGGTAGACACGCCAGACTTAGGATCTGGTGCCGTGAGGTGTGTAGGTTCGAGTCCTATCACCCGCACTAAGCTCTCAGAACACTCTGAGAGCTTTTTTATTTAATACACTTCCCCCTATGTTAGCATCTTTCCAACAGCATCTCCAGCAGCATTTCCCTTTCCTATGGCAAAAGAAAATTATCTTGGCCCTCAGTGGAGGGATTGATAGCGTAGTACTCGCTCACCTGCTCCATGGGTTAGATATTCCTTTCCTTATGGCGCATTGCAACTTCCAGCTACGCGGGGAGGAAAGCGAGGGCGACCAGCGTTTTGTGGAGGCGCTCTCTCACCAGCTTTCTGTTCCCTTGGCTGTAAAGCGTTTTGAAACCAAGGCCTATGGCAAGGCACATGGACTGAACACCCAGCTAGCGGCCCGTGTACTGCGCTATGACTGGTTTGAAGCACTACGCCAAGAGCAGGGCTATGACTATATACTAACCGCCCATCAGGCCAATGACTCTTGGGAGACGTTCCTGATCAACACTTCTCGTGGTACAGGCCTCAAGGGTCTCTTAGGCATACCTACACAGAACGGGGCTATCTTGCGCCCCTTACTCCCTTTCTCTCGGGAGGAAATCCTTGCCTTTGCCACCGAAAACCATATCTCTTGGCGGGAGGACAGCTCCAATAGCTCCGATGCTTATACCCGCAACAAGATTCGCCACCACCTCTCCCCTATGCTCAAAGAGGTGCACCCGCTTTTCTTTAAGAACTTTGAGAAAACCCAATCGCTCCTACAGCTCACTTACAACTTCCTACAAGAGGGTATTGAGCAGTATCGGAAAGAATGTTTTGTCCTAGGCAATCCTATCGTTTTCCTTATAGAAAAACTCCGCAGACACCCCCATAGGCGTTTTTTGCTACACGAACTCCTTTCTCCTTATGGATTTTCCGATGCCGATGCTTTGGAACGATTTTTGCAAGCCAATACGGGTAAATACCTTACCAGTGATACCCACCGCCTGCTCTCCAACCGTGGGCAATGGCTTATTAGTGAACTAAAGGAGGCCTCCCCTGCTGTTTTCTATTTACAGGATGAAGCTGGTGTCATCAAGTCGCCCATAGCCTTGAGCTGGCAAGAGGTCAGTGAGGCTGCCCCATCAGGAGTCGAGGTGATTTATATAGATAAGCAGAAGGTACTGTTTCCCTTATGCTTGCGCAAGCGTAAGGAGGGAGATCTCTTTTACCCCTACGGCATGGGCGGACAGAAGAAAGTACTGCGCAAGTACTTCAAGGATGAGAAATATTCGCTCTATGACAAGGAAAACCAATGGCTGCTGACCGATAGCACTGACCAAATCCTATGGGTCGTAGGCCGCCGCGCAGACGAACGTTTTCGCCCTACCCCTTATACCAAAGAAATACTCTGTTTCAGACTTAATAACGAATAAATACCCGATTATGAAAAATATATTACTCATTGGCTCTCTTTTCCTTGCCTTTATAGCTTGCAAGGGAGAGGAGTTTTCCCAAAGACAAGCACAAGACCCTTATCAGAGAATAGATATCTTAGCTCAGGAGAAGGCTCTATACCTGCCTCAATCTCCCAAACATTATGAAAAGGTCGTAGTGCCTGCCAAACTCAAGTATTACTATCAGTCAGTGGATTTTACCAAGAATGGGGACGAACTCAAGGAAGACTTGGCCGTGCTGACCATTGTCAAGCATACCCATTTTATCCCTTATGGCAAGCGCCATCCTTTCTTGGAAAAGGCCAACAAAGACCCCAAAAATCCCCAGCATGTTCTCTTGGTCTATACAGGAGAGAGTCGCCCCGCAAGTGAGATACAGAAGCGCAACCAGCCACATGGGAGTATCAATACCGAACATATCTACCCACAGAGCCATATCAAAAAATACGGGGATCCTGACCAGCCCTTAGGCGACTTGCACCACTTGCAGTATATAGACAGCGGCACCAACTCCTCCCGTGGCAACCTTCCCTTCACCGAAGGGCATGGCGCTACAAGCAGAGAGAAAAAAGGCAAAGCATGGTACCCTGGTGACGAATATAAGGGCGATGTGGCTCGTATGCTTATGTATATGTATCTAAGATACAACCTGCCCTTTCACCATGTAAGTACCGATGGAGTGGGGCTGCTACTGAAGTGGAATGCCGAAGATGAGGTCTCTCCTCTGGAGCTACAGCGCAACAATGAGATAGAGCAAGCCCAAGGCAACCGCAATCCTTTTATTGACAACCCTTATTTGGCTACTAAGATTTTTGGTCAGGTAGCGGGGCGTACCCCTCAGAATCTGTGGAAGTAGTGCGCCTCTTACCCCTAAGATAAAACCAATACCCTACCCAGGCAGTGGTTACTCCTACCAGAAGGCCTACAAGGATATCCGTAGGGAAATGCACCCCTAGGTAGAGGCGGCTATAGGCATAGGGCAGCGGCCAAAGGAAAAGCCAAAAGGCAAAGCGCATACACTTTCTAAAGACTAGATATAAGAAGGTAGTAAGGGCAAAGCTATTGCTGGTATGACCAGAGAAAAAGCTATAGCCCTTCTCCCCTATCACAATACGCAGCTGAGCAATGAGCGCTTGGGTATGTAAGGGGCGCAGGCGTCCTACAATTTCCTTAGTAGTATTGGTAATAGCCACTGTAAGGAGCAAGGTTCCTATGGCATAGAAAAAAATACGCCAAGCCTCCTTGCGGGGAAAGAAGTGGAAGTTAGCCCAAAGAATCAGGGCAAAGAAAGGTACCCAATTCCATGCATTGGTAATAAGCAGCCAAAAGGTATCCCATGAGAGGGAACCCGTTTGGTTTATGGCCACCAGTAGCTGATAATCTTTCTCTAAAAGGTCTGCAAGCATAGGCATTAGTAAAAATAAAAAATCCTTAGTACTGAATACTAAGGATTTTTGTGCCTACGACTGGATTCGAACCAGCACGCCCTAACGAGCACCACCCCCTCAAGATGGCGAGTCTACCAATTTCTCCACGTAGGCAAGGTAAGACTGCTTTCACAGTAAAATAGCCCCAAGGGGCTAAAACTTGTGACCCGGGTGGGCCTCGAACCCACGACCCCAACATTAAGAGTGTCGTGCTCTGCCAACTGAGCTACCGAGTCATTAAAATCTTTCGTGTGACCTGGCTGGGGCTCGAACCCAGGACCCCAACATTAAAAGTGTTGTGCTCTACCAGCTGAGCTACCAAGTCGCCATGTCGTTTAAAGTGCAAATTATGTGACCTGGCTGGGGCTCGAACCCAGGACCCCAACATTAAAAGTGTTGTGCTCTACCAACTGAGCTACCAAGTCCTTTGCAAATCTCCCTTATGTTAGGAGCTTTATTGCGGGTGCAAAATTACATCTTTTTTTCGTATAAACAAACAAAAAAATAATTATTTTTGCATTTTATTTCTATCCTTATCGCAACAGCTTATTACTCTGTGTTTTATGAAAGAAAAAATTATCCTTTTAGGCTACATGGGTAGCGGAAAATCCACCATCGGGCAGCTCCTCGCCCACGCTCTCGACCTCCCTTTTGAGGACTTGGACAGCTTTATCGAGCGCAAAGAAGGAAAAAAGATCTCAGAAATATTCGCCCTGAAGGGAGAAATCTATTTTAGAAAACAGGAACAAGCCTACCTCTCAGAGCTGCTCGACAGCCCTACCCCTATGGTCATCGCCTTGGGGGGCGGTACTCCCTGCTATGGAAAGGCTATGGAGCTTATTCGTGCCGCTTCTCCTTATTCCTTTTACCTGCAACTACCCACAAGCGAACTTATGGCGCGCCTCTTGCCTGAGAAAGCTGAGCGCCCCTTGATCGCTCATCTGTCTTTGGAGGATATAGAGGAGTTTCTCAACAAACACCTCTTCGAGCGCTTTCCTTTCTATACCCAAGCGCATTTTATCCTTCCCTGTCATGGCCTTAGCCCTACCGAGATTGTAGAAAAAATAAAAACACAGATAAAATAATTAGGAAAACGCTTGACAACGCCCCTTAAAAAATCGTATATTTGCACCCTTAAATGCCTTTGATACAAACAATGAAATTATCTAGCTTTAACTTCAATCTTCCTAAAGAACTCTTGGCTGAGTATCCCAGTGAAAACCGCGATGAAGCGCGCCTTATGGTTGTCGATCGCAAAATAGGCACCATAGAACATAAGTTGTTCAAAGATGTTATTGATTATTTCGACGATGGAGATGTTTTCGTCCTCAATAACACTAAGGTATTCCCTGCACGCCTCTATGGCCATAAGGAGAAAACCAACGCTAAGATAGAGGTCTTTCTCTTAAGAGAACTCAACAAAGAACAACGCCTATGGGACGTTCTAGTGGATCCTGCTCGAAAAATACGTATCGGCAACAAACTCTTTTTTGACAAAGAAGAGGAACTCGTAGCTGAAGTAATTGATAATACAACCTCTCGTGGGCGTACCCTTCGTTTCCTTTTTGATGGTTCTTACGAGGGCTTCCGCAACAAACTCTTAGAGTTGGGACATACTCCGCTGCCTAAGTATATCACCCGCCCTGTAGAGCCTGAGGACGAAGAGCGTTACCAAACAATCTATGCCAAGTACGAGGGGGCTGTAGCTGCTCCTACGGCTGGGTTACACTTCTCCAAACAGCTCATGAAGCGCTTGGAGATCAAGGGCATTAGTTTTGCCGAACTCACCCTACATGTAGGCTTGGGTACCTTCAACCCTGTAGAGGTAGAAGACCTCTCCAAGCACAAAATGGATAGCGAGGAGATCATCATTCCTCAAGAGGCTTGCGACAAGGTCAATAAGGCCAAGGAAGCAGGCAAGCGTGTATGTGCTGTGGGAACAACCGTGATGCGCGCCATGGAAAGCTCGGTATCCTCTCACAATACACTGAATCCTTTTGTGGGTTGGACTAATAAGTTCATCTTCCCTCCTTACGATTTCGGCGTAGCCAATGCGATGATTACCAACTTCCATACTCCTAAATCCACCCTACTGATGATGGTTTCTGCCTTTGCTGGCCACGAACTCATCATGGATGCCTATGAGGAGGCCGTAAAAGAAAAATACAAATTCTTTTCTTACGGAGATGCTATGCTAATCATATAATAGTCAATGGTTAATTGTCAATGGTTAATTGTTAATTGTTATCAATGACAACCTAACTATTGACAATTTAAGATGATTCCCAATAATGCAACACTAGTAATTAACAATTAACAATTAATAATTAACAATTGATAAGTCGTTTATTCCTTATAGCCCTACTCTGTATAGGGCAACCTATCGTATTTGCGCAGAATACTCCTAGTGAGGTAGCGCAAGAGAAAGCAACCTTGGCTAAGCCCTATAACCCAGAGGAGGACGGACTTGAGAAAATCAATGAATTGCTCAAGCAGGCCAAGAAGAAAAACAAGAAACTCCTTATCCAAATAGGAGGTAATTGGTGTATATGGTGCTTGCGCTTTAACCACTTGGTTACCACCGACCCCGAACTGAAAAAAATCTTGGACAAGAAGTACCTATACTACCACCTGAACTACTCGCCTGAGAACAAAAACGAAAAGGCCTTTGCCAAATACGGAAACCCAGGTGAGAAATACGGCTATCCTGCTTTTCTAATCCTTGACAAAAAAGGCAATATCCTCTCCACTCGCAAGACGGAAGATATGGAAGAAAACAAAGGATATAACAAGGAAAAGGTCAAAAAATTCCTGTTAGGTCGCCTAGACTTAAACGGCCAACTTTAACTTTTATTTAAAGACAAAAAAGTATTTTATTTCACGATTATTCATTAATTTTGTACCCTCTAAAATAAAGTTTTTATGGCAAATATTACATTTCACAATGAGCCTGCTTCCACTGCAGGTGAACTACCTAAAGTAGGTACTATTGCGGCTAATTTCGTAGCCGTTGGTAGTGATTTGAAAGAGATTTCTCTTTCTGATTACAAAGGACAACGTGTGGTGCTCAACATATTCCCCAGCGTAGATACAGGCGTATGTGCCGCTTCTGTAAGACGTTTCAACAAAGAAGCTGCCAACCTTCCCAATACCAAAGTATTGTGTATCTCCAAGGACTTGCCTTTCGCTATGGCTCGTTTCTGCGGAGCTGAAGGTCTGAACAATGTAGTGGTACTCTCCGATTTCCGTGGCGATTTCTCTAAGAAATATCCTTTGGAACTTGTAGACACCCCTCTTAAGGGACTCCTCTCTCGTGCTGTCATCGTCTTGGACGAAGAAGAAAGAGTGATTTATACCGAACAAGTAGAAGAAATCACTAATGAACCTGATTATGAGGCCGCACTCAAGGCCTTAAAATAAAAAATAAGGCTTTAAGATAAGAAAATAGGGAGCGACCTTTCGCTCCCTATTTTACTCTTCATGCTGATGATAACAACTACAAGTGGTATCCCCACAGCGGAAACCGCTGATATCTACCTCAAGAGTGGCATGTTGTACCCCATGATGATAGAGAGAATGCTTGAGTTCTTTTTTCATCTGCATAATATCTTCTAAGCTGACACCTTCCCTCACCACCAAGTGTGCCGTCAAGGCATTCTCCGAACTACTTAGCGCCCAGATATGTAAGTGATGAATGGAGGTGATACAGGGGTGATTAAGCAGTAATTGTTGTATCTCTTCATTGGAGAGCTGATGAGGTACACCGTCCAAAATGAGCTTAACACTCTCCTTGAGCAGCGCCCAAGTGGAAAAGAGAATGACAAAAGCAATCACAAAACTAATGATGGGGTCTATGATATTCCAGCCTGTCAGCGCAATCAAGCCCCCTGAGACAATCACCCCAAGAGAGACCAAAGCATCTACCATCAGGTGCAAGAAAGCACCCTTGATATTGATATCGTCTTTCTGTCCCTTGTAGAAGAGAAAAGCCGAAAGCCCATTGATAAAGATGCCTATCAGCGCGGTGATGATAATCATCACTCCCTGCATCTGGGGCGGATGTGAGAAGCGCTCGATACTCTCCACTCCTATCTTGATAACAATAAGGCAAAGAATTACAGCATTGACAAACGAGGCCAATATAGAAGCCTTTTTATACCCATAGGTATAAAGCGCGGTCGCTCCCTTTTGTGCCAACTTCATTCCCAAGAGCGAGATAATAAGGGTTGCCACATCGCTCAGGTTATGGCTGGCATCAGAGATCAGGGCTAAGGAGTTGATGCGTATCCCTACCACAAACTCTATAATGGTATAGAGCGCATTTGCCCCTATCCCTACATAAAATGCCTGATTGATACGTTTCAAATCTGGCACATGGTGATGATGGTGACCATGATGGTCGTGATCATGATGTTCCATAATTATATAGTGAATAATGAAAAGTGAAAAACGAATAATGAAATAGTGTTGGGTAAAAAGTTTTTCACTTTTCACTCTTCACTTTTCACTCATTAACGATTGTTCCTACTGCTTCCCCTGCCACTACTTTGGCCAGATTGCCTTTTTTGTTCATATCAAAAACAATAATGGGCAAGTGGTTTTCTTGACTAAGGGTGAAGGCAGTCATATCCATTACTTTAAGATTTTTGTCTATAGCCTCCACAAAGGTAAGATGTTCATACTTGGTAGCTTGTGGATCTTTCTCTGGGTCAGCCGTATAGATACCATCTACACGGGTACCTTTGAGAATCACATCGGCATTGATTTCTATCGCGCGGAGTACCGCTGCCGAATCGGTAGTAAAGTATGGGTTCCCTGTACCTGCCCCGAAGATGACCACGCGCCCTTTTTCCAAGTGGCGTACCGCCCTACGGCGGATAAAAGGCTCTGCAATGGCCTCCATTGTAATGGCCGTTTGTAAGCGGGTGAGTACCCCCTCGCTCTCTAAGGCACTTTGCAGTGCTAAGGCGTTAATCACCGTAGCGAGCATACCCATATAGTCGCCCTGTACCCTGTCCATACCATTGCTAGCGCCTGCAAGTCCACGGAAGATGTTCCCGCCCCCAATGACTATCGCCACCTCGGCACCTTGTTCCACAACTTGCTTGATCTCTATGGCATATTCCTTTAATCGTGCTGGGTCTATCCCATGCTGACGGTCTCCCATAAGGGCTTCTCCACTTAGCTTAAGGAGGATTCTCTTGTATTTCATTTGGTTTATCTTTTTCAGGCAATATGATGAGTGTATAGTGTGCTTTCACACTCTATTTTTCATTTTTCACTCATCGGGACAAAGGTACGATATCTTCACAAGATTACCAAAAAAATATAAGCCAATTTGTCAATTCTCCAATTAGCCAATTTGACTTATCAACCCATTAGCAAATTATCAAATTAATTCGTACTTTTGCCACAAAAAAGATGACACTTTCTGAAAAAGACCAGCGATACCTCTGGCACGCCTATACACAACACAAAACCAGCGATACCCCTATCGCTATTGTAAAAGGGAAAGATGCCCTCCTATGGGACGAAAACGGCAATACGTATATTGATGCCATCGCCTCTTGGTGGGTTAATCCGTACGGACATAGTAACGAACGCTTAGCTCGAAGGGCTTACGAGCAACTAACCTCTTTAGAACATGTACTTTTCGGAGGCTTTACACACCAGCCTGCTTGCGACTTGGCTGAGGTACTCCTTAAGATCCTGCCTAAGAACCAAAGCAAAGTGTTCTTCTCGGACAATGGCTCTACCGCAGTGGAGGTGGCTGTAAAAATCGCCTTACAATATTACTATAACCGCGGGGAGAAGCGCACTACCTTCATCGCCTTTGAAGAGGCTTTCCATGGGGACACTTTTGCTGCTATGGCCGTATCTGGTATTTCACTCTATACTACCGCTTTTCAGGATCAATTGCTCAAGGTGGTACGTATACCTATCCCTGAAAAGGGACAGGAAGAGGCTTGCAAGCAGCGCCTCTTAGAGGTGATTGCCCAAGAGAAGTGTGCGGCCTTTATCTTTGAACCCTTAGTCCTCGGAGCAGCGGGTATGCGTATGTACGCTCCAGAAGTCTTGGACGAACTGATCCAAATATGCCGTGAACACCAAGTACTTACCATAGCCGATGAGGTGATGACGGGCTTCGGGAAGACAGGAAAGACCTTCGCTTGTGATTATCTCAAGCAAATGCCTGACATGATTTGCCTATCCAAGGCCCTTACTGGGGGTACCATTCCGCTTTCGGCAACCACTACTACCGAGGCTATTTACGAGGCTTTCTATAGTGATGACATTAGCAAAGCACTCTTCCACGGACATACCTTTATGGCCAATCCTACAGGCTGTGCCATTGCCTTGGAGAGCCTAAAGATATTGGCTGAAGAAGAAATGCAGGCCAACCTTAAGCGTATTCACGCAAGACATGTGGCCTTTGCCGCTAAAATGGACAAACATCCTAAGGTAGCCCGTACCCGTACCCTTGGCGTGATTGTCGCCTTGGACTTGAAAGTACCTGATACAGGAGAGTATTATGGAGCCATTCGCAACGAACTCTATCGTTTTTACATCAGTCATGGAGTGATCTTGCGCCCTGTATATCATACCATATATATATTACCTCCCTATATCATCACCGACAAACAGCTCGATAGGGTCTACCAGGTGGTGGAAGAGAGTATAGCATACCTAAGCCAAAAAGGACTTATATAGATGAGCAACCACACACCCAACGCTGCCCTTACCATAGGGCAGCGTATCATTGCCTTTAACAAGAGCTTACAGTATACGGGCAAACTCCCTGAGGGCTTTGCCGTGCTAAACCCTTACTTGGATAACCCTGAGACGCTACAGGTGATGACCTCTTTTTATGACAAATATTATAATGACCTGGTGCCCCGCAAGTTTATCATCGGCATCAATCCCAGCCGACATGGGGCAGGGGTTACAGGAGTGCCTTTTACCGATACCAAGCACTTGGAAAACGATTGTGGTATCCCCATGTTTTCGGCTCGTACCCACGAGGTCTCCTCGGTATTCGTCTATGATATGATTGCCCAGTATGGAGGGGTAGCTGCCTTTTACAAGGATTACTATATCAACTCACCCTTCCCCTTGGCTATTGTCCGCAAGAATGCACAGGGCAACTGGCTCAATGCCAACTATTATGATGACCCTGAGCTTTTTGCTTTGACCCGTGAGTATATGATAGAGACCCTCAAAAAACATATAGCCCTAGGCCTTGACACCAATGAAGTCTATATTTTAGGTAAGAAAAACGCTACTTTCTTGGAAAAGCTCAACAAAGAGGCTTCTTTGTTCAAGAAAATGGTCGTTCTGGAGCACCCTCGCTATATAGAACAATACAAGTCCAAGGAAAAACAACTGTATATAGACAAGTTTATCACCCTATTAAAAACCTAATTATATGAAAATCCTAAAGGAACTAGACGAACTCACCGCCGCCGAGGTCATCTCCCCCGAAGTGGCCGAGCGTATTCGCCACTATGCCGAGCAGCGCACCCAGAGTAACTCCTCCCATAGGCTTCTGACCGTCTTCGGAGCACTGGGGGCGATTCTTATTGCTTTGGGAGTTATTGTCCTTTTGGCACATAACTGGGACGAGCTACCCCGCTGGATAAAGACCTTTTTCTCCTTCCTTCCCCTATTGGCAGGGCAGGCGGCTTGTGGCTACCTGCTTTTCAAAAAGGGACTCACCTCTTGGAGGGGGGAAGCTGCCGCTGCCTTTACCGCTTTGACCATAGGGGCTACGATTGCTATGGTACATCAGGTATATAACCTGCCCGATAGCTCCTTTGCTAGCTTCCTCACTCTCTGGCTTATTTTAGCCTTGCCTACCCTCTACCTTATGCGCTCACGGGCGACAGCCGTACTCTATTATATAGGTATAGGGGCTCTCTGTATATTGGGGTATAGAGAATGGCCTACTTACTATACTTCTTTGGTTACCTTTACGCTTATCTTGCCTTTTTACATCTGGCACATAAGGTATAAGGCAAATAGTGCGATTACTTATGCCTTTCACTGGCTTACTGTAGTCTTTTCCGGAATAGCTTTGTTTATCCTCTCTGCAAATATAAGAGATGATGGCGCTATTCTTTGGTTTGTCTTACTCTCTGCTATTTATCTTATGATTGGAAAGTATCTACAAACAAGTATTTATTACAATGCTTATAAGGTAGCTGCCCTTCTGTGTATTCCTATTTGTTTCTTTATAGAAGATTTTCCTTCTTTTAATAATTACACCCTATATACGACCATTGCTATAGTACTTTTCTATTTTTTACTTATTGCAAAGTATTATTATATAGATAAAAAAGAAAAAATACTGGATCTTGTATTAGTTTTTCCTCTGTTGTATATATTTTCTATCTATTTAGTGCGCCTTTACCTATATGATTTAGTTATTTTAGCCTTTGGTGCTTACTATATTTGGAAAGGATTTAAGAGCGAACGTAGTTTAGTGGTCAATTATGGCCTTTCGGTCATCTCTGTTGAGATTGCTATACGATTTTTTGATAGTTACTACCCTTTTATTATCAAAGGAATTGTCTTTATCCTCTTAGGTATAGGCTTTTTTGTAGCCAATTATTTCATTCTAAAACAAAAGAAAAATGCGTAAGAAATACCTCCTCATAGCCTTTGCCTGTATGGTACTGGTACAGCTAGCTTTCCCTCTAAAAATGATTTTTGATAGGGAATTGATTCTCTTACGGGGCGAAACCTTCCTGATGAAGATTGCCCCCCTTGACCCTTACGATGCCTTCCGCGGACGCTATGTGATGATCAGCTACGAGGACAGAGAGGTACCCATGCCTAGAAAATTTCAGCATATGGAAGACCTCAAAGAACTCTATATCACAGTGAAAAAGGACGAACATGGAATGCTTGTCTATGACCAAGTAACCCTACAACCGCCCACCGATACCAATAGCTATATCAGGGAAGAGACCGAATCCTATGGCTTTTCTTATGATGATGATGAAATATGGTTAGACCTCCCCTATCGCTATTATATGAACGAAAACAAAGCCCCAAGAGCCGAAAGACTGCTCAATGAGGCCTATGCTCAAATCGTTGTCTATAAGGGACAAGTAGTACTCAAGGGTATCCTGGTTAATGGCATGCCTATAGAAAAATATCTTGACTAATTAGCAGAAGACAAATCTTATAAAAATACACTTTATTATATGAAAAATTTCTCCTTAGAAACACTCAAGCAAGAAATATTCTCCAAAAAATCCTTCCTCTGTGTAGGCTTAGACGTGGATATAAGCAAAATCCCTCCTTTCCTACTCAAGGAAGAAGATCCTATTTTTGCCTTTAACAAGGCAATTATCGATGCCACCCACCCTTATACCATTGCCTATAAGCCCAATATTGCTTTCTATGAAGCCTACGGGGAGCGGGGCTGGCAGTCGCTAAGAAAGACCATTGACTACCTCAATGAGCAGCACCCTCGTATCTTTACCATAGCCGATGCCAAGCGGGGCGATATAGGCAATACAGCTACCATGTATGCCAAGGCTTTCTTTGAAGACTTACAATTCGACAGCGTAACGGTAGCCCCCTATATGGGACAGGATTCCGTAGAGCCTTTCTTGGCTTTCAAGGACAAGGCTACTATTCTTTTGGCACTGACCTCCAACAAGGGAGCTTTTGATTTCCAGACGCTCTCCACCGAGGGGATACCTCTCTACCAGCAGGTACTCACCCGTTCCCAGCAGTGGCACAACGCCCAGAATCTCATGTATGTAGTGGGCGCTACCAAGGCAGAATACTTAGCTGAAATTCGCCGTATAATACCCCATTCCTTCTTATTGGTACCTGGTGTAGGTGCCCAAGGAGGTGATCTAAAGGAGGTATGCAAGTACGGACTCAATGACTCGGTAGGGCTAATTATCAACGCCTCTCGTGCCGTCATCTATGCCTCCCAGGGGGAAGACTTCGCCTCAAAAGCAGGGGAAGCCGCCCATGCCCTCCAACAAGAAATGGCTGCTATCCTTCACACCCAATTCCCTACACTATGACCTTTTCTGAAGAAAACTACCTGAAAATCATCTACCATCTCGGCCAAGAACGCCTAGAGGAAGTAACGACCAATGCCATAGCCGATGCCATGCAGACCAAGGCCTCATCAGTTACCGATATGATCAAGAAGCTACATGAAAAGGGCTGGGTGGAACATAAGAAATACCAAGGTGTCTCCCTTACCAAAGAAGGAGAGAAAAACGCCCTCTTTGTCATCCGAAAGCACCGCCTTTGGGAGGTCTTTCTCGTGGAAAAGCTCCATTTCTCTTGGGACGAAGTCCATGAAGTTGCCGAGCAGCTAGAGCATATACAGTCCGATAAGCTCATCGAGGAATTGGACAAGCTCCTGCTCTACCCCGAAAAAGACCCCCATGGCGATCCCATCCCCGATAAGTTTGGCCACATGCCCTCTCTCAAAAGTGAGCTGTTGAGCCAAATGAAGCCCAACGAAGTTGCCCAATGTGTAGGAGTGAAGAACACTTCTAAAGAATTTTTGCAATATCTCAATAAGATAGACATTTCTATCGGAAAAGAAATTAAGATTTTGGAGATACATTCCTTCGACAATTCTATTGAAATTCAACTAGATAGCCGAACTATCAACATTTCCTCCATGATAGCAGAAAACATATATGTTAAAAAAAACAAATAAGTCTTATTTTTCTTTTTTGTTTCTGAAAAATAGATTATTTTTGCCCTCACATTCTCAATAAAAATGTTACGTAAAAAATACTTTTTCATCACTCTTGGTGTGATTGCCCTTGGGGTAGTTGGTTACTTCCTATTCTTCCCTTCTGGCAAGTATAAGTTTGAAAACCAAGAAATTATACTCGACGATTGCGGAGATGGAGACGAAGATTGTGCTGAAGTCTCCATCAATTACATGCTTTGCAAAAAACCTAGTGCTTTTGCTCAAGCGTTTAACGACACTATACAGCGACAATTGGTCAGAATCCTCACCGCAAAGGATACTGTCATGGGGGTTAAGGAAGCTGGCGAGCTGTTCCTTTCTCAGTACAAAGCCGACAAAGAGCAGTTCGAAGGCATCTCCCCTTATCAGATACAAATTGTAGACACCATTCTCTTGGAGAATGACGCCCTTATCTCCCTCCAGCGCTCAGGATATGAGTACTTAGGAGGTGCCCACCCTATCAACTGGATCAGCTATATGAACTTCAAGGCTTCCGATGGTACTCCCCTCCCTCAAGCAGCTCTCTTTACCAATAAGGACAAGATCTTGGAGGTAGCCGAAAAGCACTTCAGAGAGACTTTCAATCTCTCCGAAGAGGAAGAACTTAGTAAAAACGGCTTTATGTTCCAGAATGATATCTTTGCCTTGCCTAAAAACATTGGTTTTGATCAAAACCACCTCATTTTATTGTATAACCCATATGAAATAGCCCCTTATAGCACCGGAGTTTTGGAGGTAAAAATCCCTCTCTCCGAAGTAAATCCTTGGCTTTCATTTAACCTTAATGACCCAAAAAGAAAATGACACCCACACGGAAAGTTTACTACCTTAGCAGTTGCGATACCTGCCAACGCATTCTCCATGAACTCAAAGTATTGGAGGATTTCACCTTTCAAGATGTAAAAGAAGAGCCTATCTGCGAGACTGATCTCGAACAGCTCAAGAATGTTACTGGAAAGTATGAACTCTTGTTCAACAAGCGCTCTAAACTCTACAAAGAACGCCAACTCAACGAAAAAGACCTGACGGAGAATGATTACAAAGACCTTATTTTGGAACATTATACCTTCCTGAAACGACCTATATTAATCATTGACGACCATGTCGTACTGGGGAATGCTACCAAAATTATAAAAGAAACACGCAAACACTTATAATATCATTCCTTTCTGAACTCTATGAGTACAATCACTCAACTGAATATCCCTACCACCAACCTCCCCCGTATTGTTGTTATTGGGGCTGGTTTTGGTGGTATCAATATCGTAAAGCAATTGGATTTTTCCAAAATGCAAGTGGTTCTGATCAATAAGACCAATTACCACACCTTCCAGCCACTACTCTATCAGGTGGCAACCGCGGGACTGGAACCCGACTCTATTGCACACTCCGTGCGCTCTATCTTTAAGAAAGAAAAGACCTTCCACTTCCGCATCACTGAAGTAAAACAGATAGATCCCGAAAAGAAGTGTATTTATACCGACCTAGGGGATCTCTCCTACGACTACCTTGTGATAGCTACAGGTTCACAGACCAACTTCTACGGCAATGCCAATATCCAAAAGTATGCCATGCCTATGAAGACCGTCCCTGAAGCGATAGATATGCGTAGCCTTATTATCCAAAACTTGGAGGCGGCCATTCTGACCAATGACCTTGAAGAGCGCAATAGCTTGATGAACTTTGTCATCGTCGGAGGAGGCCCCACAGGAGTGGAACTAGCCGGTGCCTTTGCCGAACTTAAAAGCCATATCCTCCCCACTGACTACCCCGACTTGGACATTCGCAAGATGAATGTCAACCTGATTCAGGCCGATCCTCGCTTGCTAGTGGGTATGGGAGAGAAATCCAGCCAAAAAGCCAAAGAATACTTGGAAAAAATGGGTGTTACCATTTGGTTCAACACCTTTGTCAAGGATTATGATGGTACCAATGTGGTAACCAACACGCATAACTTTGAGACCCGCACTCTTATCTGGACTGCTGGGGTCAAGGGTAGCACTATAGAGGGAATCCCTCAGGAGAGCATACAGTTCGGCCGCTATGTGGTCAATGAGTTTAGTGAGATAAAAGGTTGTAAGGATATCTATGCCATTGGCGATATAGCCTGTATGATCAGTGACAAATACCCCAAAGGACACCCCATGGTGGCACAACCTGCGATCCAACAAGGAAAGCAATTGGGCAAAAACCTCAAGAGAAAAATTGCTGGCAAAAAGAACTTAGTACCTTTCAGCTATTTTGACAAAGGCGCTATGGCTACTGTCGGTCGTAATAAGGCCGTGGTAGAGATTGCAGGTATGCGCTTTTCAGGCTGGTTTGCTTGGATTCTCTGGATGGTCGTACACTTGGCTTTCTTGGTGGGCTTCCGCAACAAAATGGTGGCCTTGGCCAACTGGATTGTGCAGTACTTCCAATACAACAAAGGGGTACGCCTTATTATCCGCCCCTACAAATCGGCTTATGAGAGGGAACAAGAACAAGCCCTCAAACCATAAACTTTTCATTTTTCTTCCATTAAGAGCTACCCCGTATGTGAGGTAGCTTTTTTTAATTCAAAGTAAAAAATTGGCAGTATATCTTGCTTATTCAAAAAATATAATTACCTTTGCCCCCGATTTTACAAATATCATTATTAATTATCTAAATTATCAAACGATGAAAAAAATGATTCTCTCAGCACTTACTCTCTGGAGTTTTGCTGCTTTTGCTCAAGAAGAAACTACTGCCCCCTCTATGTCGGCTCCAGAGCCTTCTGCGGCCTCTGAAAAGACATGGACTCGTGCGGGACTTATCTCCCTGATGTTCAACCAAACAGCTTTTAACCATGATTGGACTGGGGGGGGTACCAATAACTACGGAGGAAACCTCAACCTTTCCTACGATGCCAACTATAAAAAAGGTGCTTGGACATGGGATAACAAACTCCTTGTGGATTACGGTCTTACCAAAGTAGATGGCGATGCTTTCTCTAAGAAATCTAATGACCGTTTCGCCCTTACTTCTCTTGTAGGACGACAAGTATCCGATACTTGGTTTGTTTCTTTCTTTGCCAATTTCCAAACCCAATTGGCCAAAGGGTATAAGTATGACACTGATAACACTGGAAAACAAATCCGTACCGAAACAACTAACTTCTTAGCGCCTGCTTACTTCTCCTTCGGACCTGGTATGTTGTGGAAAAAGAGCGATAACCTAAAAGTTAATATCTCTCCTGCTACTGCAAGATTCATCTTCACTGATAAGAAGTTCACTGAGGCTGCCCCTCACTTCGGGGTAAAACAAGGAGAAACCTCTCGCTTTGAGTTCGGTGCGGCCGTAAATGGATATGCGAAGTTTGACAACTTGGTAAAGAATGTAACCCTTGAGAATACGCTTAGCCTCTATAGCAACTATTTGGACAAACCCCAAAATGTAGATATAGACTATACGCTCAATGTACTGATGAAGGTAAATGACTTCCTTTCAGCCAACCTTACCTTCCAGGCCATCTACGATGATGACGCTGCAAAAGCCTTCCAGATAAGAGAAGCCTTCGGTGCTGGATTCACCTATAAGTTCTAACAAGATAAAAGATAAAAAGTAAAAGGTAAAAGATTTTTCCTCTTTTACCTTTTATTATTTTACTCATTACTATCATTGGAGACATTTTTCACTCTTCATTTTTCACTCTTCATTTTTCACTCTTCATTTTTCACTCTTCATTTTTCACTCTTCATTTTTCACTCTTCATTTTTCACTCTTCATTTTTCACTCTTCACTTATCATTATCATGTGGGCGTTTCCCGAAGATATGTTCCAAATCTTCCTTGAAGATCACCTCGCGTTCTAAAAGCAATTCGGCTAAAGTGGTGAGCTTTTCCCTATTGGTTCTAAGGATATCAAGGGCGCGCTGGTATTGTTGTTCTATAATCTCTCTTATTTCCTCATCAATTACCTGAGCGGTTTTCTCACTATAAGGTTTGGTAAATCCGTATTCCTCACCTGTAGGATCGTAATAGGTTAAGTTCCCTATCTTATCATTAAGCCCATAAATAGTTACCATAGCACGAGCCTGTTTGGTTACCTTTTCTAGGTCACTGAGTGCCCCTGTGGAGATTTTCCCAAAGGTAATCTCTTCGGCTGCACGACCACCTAGGGCAGCACACATCTCATCTTGAATCTGGTCGGTGCGTACAATTTGTCGCTCTTCAGGTAGGTACCAAGCCGCCCCAAGCGAACGCCCACGAGGAACTATAGTTACCTTGACCAAAGGAGCTGCATGCTCCAAGAGCCAACTCACGGTAGCATGCCCCGCTTCATGATAAGCAATCGCCTTTTTCTCCTCAGGAGTGATAATCTTGTTCTTCTTCTCCAAGCCTCCGATGATTCTATCCACGGCATCCAAGAAATCTTGCTTATCCACCGATGTTTTGCCACGACGGGCTGCAATCAGTGCGGCCTCATTACACACATTGGCTATATCCGCTCCTGAGAAACCAGGGGTTTGTTTGGCTAAGAACTCTACATCTAAGTCCTCGGTTACTTTGATAGGGCGCAAGTGCACTTTGAAAATCTCTTTACGCTCGTTCAAGTCAGGCAAGTCCACATAGATCTGTCGGTCAAAACGTCCTGCTCTCAGTAGTGCCTTGTCCAAAATATCAGCACGGTTAGTGGCTGCCAGAACAATCACATTGGTATTGGTACCAAAACCGTCCATCTCTGTAAGTAACTGATTGAGGGTGTTTTCTCTTTCATCATTGGCATTGGTCAGGTTATTTTTGCCTCTGGCTCTACCTATAGCATCTATCTCGTCTATAAAGATGATAGAGGGCGATTTCTCTTTAGCCTGTCGGAACAAATCCCGCACACGAGAGGCACCCACTCCTACGAACATCTCTACAAAGTCCGATCCTGAAAGGGAGAAGAAAGGTACCTGTGCCTCACCTGCTACAGCCTTGGCAAGAAGCGTTTTCCCTGTCCCAGGAGGGCCTACAAGCAGCGCTCCCTTTGGAATTTTCCCTCCTAAGGAGGTATATTTTTCAGGATTCTTGAGAAAATCCACTATCTCCTGTACCTCTTCCTTGGCGCCTTCGAGCCCTGCTACATCTTGGAAAGTGATTTTCTTATCCTTCTCTCCGTCGAAGAGCTTGGCACGGGAGCGACCTATATTGAAGAACTGTCCTCCCCCAAAGCCGCCTCCTGCACGGCGCATTAAAAATATCCAAAGACCAACAAAGAGTACCAGCGGCAATACTACCGTGATGAGCAGGTCTCCTACAAAATTCTGTTCGGTACGGTATACCAGTTGGGTATTGGAGAGATTGTTTTCGGCTACGATCTTATTGAATCTGTTTTCAAAATTCTCTAAAACGCCTATTTCCATTCTATACTGAGGCACATCGGAATCCTCCCCTGTTTTGAACAAAGGGCTTTCGGCACGCACCTTCTTATGGTCTGGCTTATCCATAGCCTCTGGGAAGAGATAGATACGTGCTTGGTGCTTATTGACCACTACCACTTTGGAGATATCTCCATCTTGGAGGAATTTTTCAAATTCTGTCTGAGGGATTTCCTCAGGTTGTTTCCATAAGCCCGCACTAGAGAGCGGATTAAGGATAAAAAATAGAATAAGCGCGAGTCCTGCATAGAACCAAAAAGCAGAAAATCGCGATGGCTTGTTCTCGTTCATAACTATTCATTTGTTTTTATATGGGTTATCTGGGCATCTCCCCATAAGCCCTCTATATCATAATATTCGCGTACATGCTTTTGGAAGATATGTACCACCACATCCACATAGTCAAGCAATACCCACTCGGCGTTTTGTTCTCCTTCTACATGCCAAGGCTTCTGTGGGGTCTGCCTTTGTACAGCGCCCGATATGGCCACCACCTGCGTATTGGAGCCCCCTGTACAGATGACAAAGTAGCTACATACGGCATTCTCTATACCTCTGAGGTCTAAAATGGTGATGTCCTGTCCCTTTACTTTTTGAATCCCTTCTAGTACAGAAGAGAGGATTTGTTCTGTGTTATTTTTTTCTGTCATTCAATTTTTTTAATTACTTTTGCAAAGCGACAAAGGTATAACATTTTATGGAAATTATCAAACTTAATGCCACAAATTCTACCAATACTTATCTTAAAAATCTTATTAAGGAAAAACCCATAGCCGACCTTAGTTGTGTATGGGCACTTTCACAGACCCAAGGGCGAGGACAACAGGGCGCTAGCTGGGTAGCTGAACCAGGCAAGAACCTTACTTTCAGCGTTTTTAAAAAATTTGACCAGCTCCCTTCCGAGTATCACTTCTTGCTGAATATGGAAGTATCGCTAGCTATTTTCCGTGCCTTAAAAAAATTATATATACCAGACTTAGCTGTCAAGTGGGCTAATGACATTTTGTCAGCCAAAAAGAAGATCTGTGGGATACTGATAGAAAACACGCTCCATAAGGAGTATATCACAGCCTCTGTGATTGGAATAGGACTAAATGTAAATCAACTTTTTTTCAATGATTTGCCCAATGTCTCTTCCCTACAGAAAATCATGGGACACCCCTTTGACCTAGAGGAGGTCTTGCTTCTAATCCTCCATGAGCTAGAGACTGCCCTCTTGAGCCTCTCCCCTACCCGCTTTGAGGAGGTATTGGACGAGTATCACACGCACCTATTTCGCAAGGACAAGCCCTCCACCTTTGAGTACCCCGACGGACAGCGCTTTATGGGCTATATCAGGGGAGTTAGTCATAACGGCCAACTCCAAGTAGAACAGGAAGATGCCCTGATGAGTTCTTTTTCACTTAAAGAAGTCAAATTACTTTACTAACCCCTTATCTTATGAAATATTTTTTCAGTACCCTCACGCTCCTTGCCCTTATCCTTAGCGGTTGTCAATCCCAAAAAGTAGCCATGGAAGCACTTTCAGGGGAGCATTTCTATGCCTATTCATTAAGCAATGGTACGTATCGAGAAAGTCCCTTTCCGCTCCTACCCAAAGATGCTTGGGAGCAACCTTACAAATACCTCCATTTCCAGCTACAGCCCAAGGGCAACTACCTGTATGTAACCTACGATAAGGTAGAAAATGGACGGCTCACCACCCATACCAAGCGCTATTGGGGGCTTTGGCGCAGAAAAGGATTCAGGTACCAATCCCGCTGGCTTATCTCGCCCCTTGTACCCATTTTCTTTGGCTGGGATATGCAGCGCTATTATTTCAAAGTAGATGACAAGCAAAATATTGATTTTACCGAAAAGGGAAGCCGTTGGTTCTTTGTAGGGGGCTTTGGCTATGCCTATGATCCCTATTATGGAGATGGTCGCTTTAGGACAGTAGCTCATACCGAGCAACCTATGGTCTATTTTGACCAAGGACGTTATGGTATTAGGACAAATAAAGATACCCTGACCGCTCCCCTATATGATGAGTTGAGTTGGTTTGAGAATGGAGTAGCCCGCGTGCGAAAGGAGTACGCTTGGGGAGTGATTGATACCTTGGGCAGGGAAGTCATTCCCCCTATATACAATCAAATTACCTACGAGAAATGGAGTAAACCTCCTTTCTTCTTGGTCCAAAAGGACAGTCTCAGTGGTATATTTTCCCTCAAGGGGGAACAGCTCACCCCTGTACAATACAAATACTTAGAATACAATTGGCCAGGTGTGCTCTTAGCCCAAAAAGATAGCCTATGGGGCTTTATTGGCATAGATGGCAAAGAAAAACTGGCTATTATCTACGATCGTATCGAGAAAAATGATTATGGTTATACCCTTATCAAGGGAGATAAAGTAGGCTTTTTCAGATATGGAGGGCAATATGCGCGGTTTATCCCTGCGGTCTATACCCAAATAGATTTTCCCTCTACCACCAAAGCATTTGCCGTGGTTCATAGTGGCGATAAACTCCTACTGATAGATCGCAAAGGTGTTGTTCACCAGGCCGTCCCTACTAAGGTAAAGGGTATTGATATCTTCTTGGACAAACTTGAAGGCGTCGCCGAGTACCAAGGACAGTACTATAAGCCAGCACCAATGACCAATGATTAGTGACCAATGACTAGTGACTAATGATTAGTGATTAGAAATAAATAACTATTTGTGATTTGCCACTATTTTCGTATTTTTGCACAATCAAACTAACTTTCATGAAAGAAACAGATATCATCATCATAGGGGCAGGGCCTACAGGGCTTTTTGCCGTTTTTGAAGCAGGCCTTTTGCGCCTTAAGTGCCACCTGATAGATACCCTTCCCCAACCTGGGGGACAGCTCACTGAACTCTACCCTAAGAAACCTATCTTTGATATCCCTGGTTATCCTAGTGTAGGAGCCGCTGAGCTGGTAGATAACCTTATGGAACAAATCAAGCAGTTCCAACCCGAATTTACCCTTTCGGAGACCGCTGTAACCCTTGAAAAACAAGCTGATAACACCTTTGTTGTTACCACTGACAAGGGCACCCAAGTCAAAGGCAAGGCCGTAGCTATCGCAGGAGGCTTAGGTACCTTTGAACCACGTAAGCCTGAGATAAGTAACCTTGCTGATTATGAAGATAAGGGCGTAGAATACTTTGTACGCAAGCCCGAACGCTTCGCTGGTAAGCGTGTAGTTATAGCCGGTGGCGGCGATTCTGCTCTTGACTGGAGTATTTTCTTGTCCAATGTCGCCCAGTCGGTTACACTGGTACATCGTCGCAATGAGTTTCGTGCGGCCTTGGATTCGGTAGAGAAAGTTAAGGCGCTCAAGGCAGCAGGCAAAATCAACCTTATCACCCCCGCAGAGGTAGTTGCTCTCAAGGGAGAGGGGCAGCTCTCCGCTGTTGTCCTTGAAAAAGAAGGAGTACAGGAGGAACTACCTACCGACTACTTTATTCCGCTCTTTGGTCTCACCCCTAAGCTAGGGCCTATTGCCGATTGGGGATTGGAGATAGAGCGCAATGCCATCAAGGTCAATAACGCTCTTGATTATCAAACCAATATAGAAGGTGTCTATGCCATAGGCGATGTGAATACCTACCCTGGCAAGCTCAAACTTATTCTCTGTGGGTTCCATGAAGCTACCCTTATGTGTCAAGGGGTCTATAACCGCCTCTACCCTACCAAGAAGTATGTACTGAAATACACTACCGTTGCAGGCGTTGATGGCTTTGACGGCTCCCGCAAAGAAGCAGAAAAAGCAGTCATCCAGTCCATTTAAGTGAAAAATGAAGAGTGAAAAGTGAATAACACATTGCGTGCTTGCACTTTTCACTCTTCATTCTTCACTAATCACTTTTCACTAATTACTTTCCCTATTTCTCCTATGGGGTAAGAGGCTTGTTCTCCTGTTTGCATATGCTTAAGAATGGCAGTACCTTCGGCCAGTTCGGTCTCTCCGATGAGTACTACATACCTTACCTTACGGCTGTCGGCATAGGCCAATTGTTTTTTGAGTTTGGCGGCTTCAGGGTAGAGTTCTACTCTATAGCCTTGGGCTCGCAATTGTTGTATCACGCCAAAAGAAGCCAAAGCCTCCTTATCTCCAAAATTAACACACAATACATCCAAGGTGTGCTCTAAAGTCTTGGGGAACAAATTCAATTGTTCTAAAACAAGATAGATTCTGTCCAAGCCGAAGGAGATGCCAACCCCACTCATGCCCTTAAGGCCAAATATCTCGGTAAGTTCGTCATAACGTCCGCCCCCACCTATAGAGCCTAAGGCAACTTCACGGGGTGCTGCTACTTCAAAAATAGCTCCTGTATAGTAATTTAGTCCGCGCGCTAAGGTTACCTCCAGCTCTAAAGAAGCCGTCTGTAAGCCCAACTGTTGGGTTTGCGCATAGATAAACTCCAAGTCGGCTACTCCTTCCAGTCCTGTAGGAGAAGATGCAAGTAAGTCCTTGAGTCTTGTAATCTTCTGGAAAAAATCCCCCTCTAGGGAGAACACAGGTTGGATTTTGGCTATGGCCTCAGGGGTAATACCCCTTTGGAGCATCTCCTCCTCTACCTTCTCCTTTCCTATCTTATCGAGCTTGTCCAAAGCCATGGTAAAGTCAATTAACTTATCAGGCGCCCCAATAATCTCGGCAAAGCCAGAGAGGATCTTGCGGTGATTCATCTTGACTGTAACCCCTTTGACTTGTAGAGCGGTAAAGACACTGTCGTAGAGTTGTACAAACTCCACTTCCTGCCAGAGTCCCTTAGCCCCTACCACATCGGCATCACATTGATAGAACTCACGATAGCGCCCTTTCTGTGGACGATCGGCACGCCATACGGGCTGAATCTGGTAACGCTTGAAGGGAAAACTAAGGTCGTTCTGGTGTTGTACCACATAGCGCGCAAAAGGCACCGTAAGGTCATAGCGCAGTGCCTTCCCACTGATATAAGTGGCCAGCTTAGCACTACTATGCTGCTCATATACCTCTGCAGGTACTTCCGAGAGGAAATCTCCTGCATCCAAAATTCTGAAAATCAACCTATCTCCTTCCTCTCCATATTTGCCCATGAGTGTTTCTGTCTTCTCGAAGCTGGGGGTCTCAATAGGTTGGAAGCCATAGCGCTCGAAGGCTTGGCGAATGGTCTGAATGATATAATTGCGCTTGGCGACTTCCTCTGGGGAGAAATCACGCGTTCCTTTGGGTATACTGGGTTTTTGCATTGTATTCTGGTTATTGTAATAAAAAACAGCTAATTTTCATTAACTGTTTTTTATTTGGTATTTGATTTTAATCTAATGACTAATCCACATTGTCGTGCAGATAGCTATTATTCTCACGTATCTGAGCTATATTATTAGAATCCAAGCTAATAGAGCTACGAGAAACTGATGGCGTCATAGTCGTGGAAGAAATATCCACATTCTTTCGCATATAAGCAGGGGTATTCTCTAAGTCCTCTATCTTATAATTGGTCTGGGAAGAGAACTGATAGCTCATATTCTTAAAAGTCGTTTTACGGTTAGCCGCATTTTCCTTAAGTGCTGAAAGATAAGCATTTTGGTTGGTCTCCTTCGGTTGGGTCGTCTTAGCTGGTTCTTTGATTCTCAGTTCCGCCTTGAACTCTTCCTCCTCTGTATCTCGCTGTGGAGAGCGTGCTTGGGTGAGCATTTCCTCTACTTCGAGGTAGTTCTCAAGGGTGTGTATGATCTTGCCATTTTCCTGAGCGGGAGCCGCTGCCGCTGCTTGCATCATAGGGGCTGCTTGGGGTTTTTCTTGCTCGAAATAGACCACTTTACGCTCTGCTACTTGCGGTCTTTGTGGAGCGGGAGTGGTTACCTTAGGGGCGGTTGTTTTTTTTTCTTGGTATATCACAAAATCCTCCTGCTGGATAGGCACTACACGTTCCACTATATCAAAATGGACAGGAATATGGTATAGGCTCTCATCTACCTTTAGGGGCTTTATTTTCTTTTCAGGGGCTGTATGTAGGGTGATACCCATGCTACTTTTGGCAGTTGCATCTACCACTGGTGCTTGCTCTGGGGTCTCATCGAACTGATAAACCACTTTTTCCTTTTTCTTTAGCGAATTTTCAAAAGAAATATCGGTAAAAGAAGATGTTGTATCCAATTCTTGTACAAATTGGGCATTATCATCCAAGGAATGGACTATTTTTTTAGGTTCAGCATCAATAATCTCATGTTGTTGCTCGGTAGAGAAGCCTGTAGCCACCACTGTCACCATGATTTTATCCTCAAGGGCAGGTTCCTCACCCATACCCATGATGATATTGGTCTTATAGCCTGTGGCCAATTCTATTCCATGTCCTGCCTCACGCTGTATGTATTCGTTGATTTCTCCTACTTCATCCATGGTGATTTCATCATTTCCGTAGAGGATCAAAAGCAATACATTCTTAGCTCCTGTGATACGATTATCATTAAGCAGCGGGGATTCCAAAGCTCCTTTGACAGCATCTAGGGCGCGGGTCTCTCCTGTACCATAACCTGTACCCATGATAGCGGTACCGCTATTGGAGAGCACAGTATGCGCATCACGAAGGTCGATATTCACTTCAAACTCCTTGGTAATCACCTCCGCAATCCCTTTGGCAGCAATGGTAAGCACCTCATCAGCTTTGGCAAAACCTGTCTTGATACCTAGGTTGCCATAAGTATCACGTAACTTATTATTATTGATTACAATCAAAGAATCCAACTGCTTGCGCAAGTTCTCAATTCCCTTTTGGGCTTGGGCAAGGCGTATTTCCCCTTCGAACTTGAAAGGACTGGTTACGATTCCCACGGTAAGGATCCCCATGTCCTTACATATCTTAGCGATAATAGGAGCAGCACCTGTACCAGTACCACCACCCATACCTGCGGTAATGAACGCCATCTTGGTATTGTCTCCCAGCATGGCCTTTATTTCCTCTATGCTTTCCATAGCGGATTGTTCTCCTACCTCAGGGTTGGATCCAGCCCCTAAGCCCTCGGTAAGTTCCACACCTAAGTAGATTTTATTTACGATTGGACTTTTGTCTAAGGCCTGACGGTCGGTATTACAAATGATGTAATCCACCCCGCGGATGTCCTGTCTGTACATGTAGTTTACGGCGTTTCCACCACCTCCTCCTACACCTATTACCTTGATTAGATTTCCTGTGCTTTTTGGAAGATCAAATGTCGCATTGTCAAATTCTATCGCCATATTTTTTTGCTGTTTTTTATTATTTCGTCGATTTGTGGTTAGTGGTTAATGATTAGTGGTTAGCCTTAAACAATTAATTATCAATAGCTTTAATCATTACTCATTAACGACATTTCTCATTATTGGTTTCGTGGCAAAATTATTGCTTTTTTTCTTAGTTATCAACCAAAAAACGAAATTTGTTTATAACTTTTCTCCTGTTAAAATAATTAATTAATATTCATACAATTAAGATATTTCTTTGACAATATTTTAAAGCACTCCACTTTTATTTTAAATAAGAAAAATGATTAAGAATTAGCCTATTAAAGTAAAAAGTGATTAGTGGTCAGTTGTTAGTGGTTAGCCTTTTTTTATGACTAACCACTAATAACTAACCACTAACCTCTATAACAGACTAATTAGTACTTAAGGTACAACCAACCTTTTTCGGTATGGGGTTGATCATCGGAGTCTTCATACTCTAAGATATAGTAGTAAGTTCCTTGTGGGAGCTTGCTATCTGCACTTATAGTCGCACGTCCGTTAGAATGACCGTCAAATGGCGCTTCGTTACCATAACCATCCTTTTCATAGACCAGTACGCCCCAACGGTTGAATATCTTGAGATTATTCTTAGGATAGTACTCTATACCGTCTATCTTGAAATAGTCATTGTGTCCATCTCCATCGGCTGATACCCCATTGTAGATAGTGAGCGGTTTGTCTTTGATCACTTCCACTCTTACCTTAGCTGTCTTACATACGCCTGGGTGTTCCTTCATACAGAGATTATACTCTAAATCATAAACACCTACTGGGGTACCTTGAGGAATTATCAAGTTACCTTGCTCGTCTATATAAGCACCTGAAATACCTCCATTATTATCCTCTATTTTAGCAGTCACCTTATCTAAATGATCAAGGGCATTCTTGCCTGCATATTCATCATTTGCTAAGACATTACCTACGTTTACAGCTCCCTTAGTGGTATTCACTGGTTTAAAGTCAAGGTCATCCACTGCCTTAAGAGCTGGAAGAAGCTTAAGTACGCCCTTAGCCGTCTTACATTCATTAGGAGCTGCTATCTTACAGATTGTATAGCTATAAGTATAGACTCCGTCTGGGGTATTAGGCTCTATAGTAATGGAACCATCCTCTTGGTTAATCACAATACCTGGCACCTCATTACCGTCTTTATTCTTCACTGGGTTTGATCTAAATGTCACATTCTTTCCTGGTTCTGGACGCTTGCCATCTACCTCATCATTAGCAAAGATACCTTTACTTTTATCTATATATTGCTTTGTATCATTGTTATTAGGCAACTCATGTTCGTCATCTCCAGCAGTAAAAGTAACTACCCTTATCGTTACTACAGCAGAAGAATTCTTGGTCTTATCATTCTTATCGCTTATTGTATAGTAGTACTTATGGATACCTGGGGCAATACCTTTTTCAACATCCACACGACCATCAACAAATCCCATTTTTAATTTAGGATCATCATTACGTTCAGTTAAAGTAGGTTCTATGATCACCTCGTTGGTAGTAAGACCTACTTTGCCTACGAATATATCGTTGTTGAGGACACTTGGAGTAAGACCTCCTGAAGTACCCATTTCGAACTCATCATCTTTGGCTAAGATCGTATTATCTACTACCTCAAAGGTTGCTTTTGCTTCTTCACTACAGTTGGTAGGTACAGCCTTCTCACAGATAGAGTAAGTATAGGTATAAACACCTACTGGAGTACCTTGTTTTACAGTAATGCTTCCGTTGTCATTCATAGTGATAGTACCTGCCTGAACAGCTGTACCATCCTGGCGTGTTACCGCTCTCTTGTGGAGGATCACATCAGTCTCTGGAGAAAGGATACCTGGCACACCTTCCAAAGTATCTACACCAGTTGAGAATACCGTATTGGTAGTGGTGTAATCCACTGTATTAGGTACCTTACCAAAGTCATCATCTACGGCCTTGATAGCACGGCTTGGTGTCGTATCAGGGGTTACAGTTATCGTCGCCTTAGCGGTATCACAAGGAGAAGTTGCTCCTTTGACACAGATTCTGTATTCTACTTCGTAAGTTGCTGGTGTAGCATTGTCTGGCACCTTAATCTTACCAGTGGCAGGATCTGCGGTTACACCTGTAAGGCCTCCGTCATTGGCGATAGTAATATCCACATTGGCAGCAGTGGCTGGATCTCCATTTACACGGTCGTTACTTAAGACATCCACCTCTCCTCCTTTGGCTACCTGTGTTTCAGGGTCATCGTTGGCATTGATAGTAGGTGTTGGTACTACATCTTCGGTTACTATGATTCTCACCTTAGCGGTATCACAAGGAGCTGTCGCTCCTCTTACACAGATTTGGTAAGTAATATCATAAGCTCCTGGAGTAGCATCTGTTGGTATCTTAATCTTGCCAGTGGCAGGATTTATAGTTATACCAGTAAGACCTCCATCAATTGGGATGGTGATATCCACATTGGTTGGGGTAGCAGGGTTACCATCTACCTTATCATTGTGGAGTACATCCACCTCTCCTCCTTTGGCTACTTGTGTTTCAGGATCATCATTAGCCTCTATTGTATGGTTGGTATCAGAGGTTACTGTGATCTTAGCTACAGCTGTATCACAAGTATTAGGATCGCTTAACAGACATATCTTATAGGTTACATCGTAAGTGTCAGGCGTTGCTGTGTTTGGCACTACGAGCTTACCTGTGGTAGGATCTACAGTTACACCTGTAAGTCCTCCGTCTGTAACAATGGCAATAGCTACATTAGTTAGTGTAGCAGGATTACCTCCTACCTTATCATTGTGGAGTACATCCACCTGACCACCTCTTGGGCTAATGGCTACATCATCTACAGCCTCAATAACTGGTACTGTTTCTACTACCTTGATTTCAGCAATTGAGGTCTTTTCAGTACCACATTCGCCTGTTATCTCTGCCCAGTAGAAGAGACTTCCTACTGTGTCAGTGGCTGGAGTGTAGGTGTTATTTCCTCCTACTTCAGTACCACCTGTATAGCTATTAGTAGTATTCTTATACCACTTATAGGTAAGGGTTCCCTCTCCTGTTGCTGCTGCTGTAAGTGGTGTAGCAGACGCATCATCCTTCACATAAACAGCACTTTGTGGGTTAGCCCCTATGATAGTAGCTGCCTTCTGAGCTTTGATCACAAAACTATCGGAAGCTACAGACTCACAATTGTCATTATTCTTAGCCGTAATGGTATAAGTACCCGCGGCAAGACCTGTAATCTCATGGCTGGTGTTATCCACAGTAAGTTGTGTGGCTCCATTCCAGTAGGTTTGTCCTGGTACATAGTTACTAATCACAGCCTTGGTAGGGGCAGCACAGCTTTCCGCAGTAAGGGTTACCGTTGGTTGGGCTGGTACTGCCTTCTGAGCTTTGATTTCAAAGCTATCGGAAGCTACAGACTCACAATTGTCATTATTCTTAGCCATAATGGTATAAGTACCTACAGCAAGACCTGTAATCTCATGGCTGGTGTTATCCACAGTAAGTTGTGTGGCTCCATTCCAGTAGGTTTGTCCTGGTACATAGTTACTAATCACAGCCTTGGTAGGTGCAGTACAACTTTCAGCGGTAAGGGTTACCGTTGGTTGAGCTGGTACTGCTTTCTGTGCTTTGATTTCAAAGTTATCAGAAAAATCAGAGGTACAACCATCTTTTTCTGCTTTTACCTTGTAAGTGCCTGCGGCAAGACCTGAAAGTACCCCATCAGTAGCTATAGTTACCCCTGTTACAGGTGTACCATCGGCCTTAGTAAAGGTATAAGTTACACCACTTGACACATAATTGCTGATCTTAGCCACAGTGGCAGCAGTACAGCTTTCCGCGGTAAGGTCAATTGTTGGTTTGTCAGGTGTAGGTTTCACCTCTACTTTTACAACATCACTGAGTACCTCTCCACAAGTACTATTGGTTATCTTTACATAATAGTACAAAGTTCCTGCTGTAGTAGTTAGTGGTACATAGCTATTGGCATTGGTGCCTACTGGAGTTCCTCCTGTAGTGCTATTGCTGGTATTACTATACCACTGATAGGAGAGTGTTCCTGTTATCCCATGGGTATTGGCTGTTACAGTAAGTGCCGTAGCGGTTACTCCCTGACAATAAGCAGCAGGTGCTATAGGCTGGGTAGAAATACTTGGCGCAGGCTGTACAGTTACCTTTACCTCTTGAGTCGCTTCACAACCATTGGTACGCTTTACTGTAAGTATATAGGTAAAGGTCTGAGTGGCGGTGAGCTTAGTACCATTATAATGGAAGTTTGGTTCCTTCACATTTGCGGTAGATAGGTAATCAAGCTTATCATTAGCGGTTTTACCTGTCCAAGTATATTGGTCATAGGAAACTCCAGCAGCGCTATAGGCTACTTTCTTGGTTTGGCTCTCACAAACGGTAAGGTTGTCCACCAAGCCTGTAATCTTCTCTGGTGCTGTAAGTGGTGCCACTACATCCCCACAGAGACATACGTTATCTTCGTTCTTAAGCACTAAGAGCAAGCGACATACCTTATCTTGATCCACCACAAAAGTAAAACTTTGTTCAGCTGAAGTAGCTCCTTTAGCCAAATTAAGTGCGGTAGTGGTATGGGTAGAGAGCTCGATATCTCCTGTATCCACTATATTATTATGATTAGCATCATAATAGAGAGCGGCCTTTACGGTTCCATTAGTAAGAGCAGCAACATCCGTTCCCGTGCCATTCTCTATCTTATACTTGATAGTGAGATTTTCCTTACCTGCTTGTGCAGTGGAGGTAGCAGAGACATCTTTAAGAGACAGTTTTGGACGTTCGTTCTTAATCGCTACCTTTTCTTCTTTGGAAGTACTTACCGTCATAGGAGGACAAGCTGTTCCACCACACATCACTCCCGTTTTGGCATCGGTAGCAATCACCTTAAGTTCCTTAGGTGTGGTGCAATCTATCAAAGCATTTGATTTCTGTATTATATGTATACCAAACTCAAAGAACTGTCCATTGGTCATTCCTGCAGGAATCTCCATAACCAACTCACTACCAGAGACCAATGTTTTCTCTTCTGCCTGTTTTCTCACAGGAGTTGACCAAAGCGCCCCAGGCCCATATGGTGTTCTACCATAGTAGTGTGCATACGAAGATGCTAACTCATAGCCCTCCGGAATGGTAAATCTTAGACGTGCATTAGGCCCCATTTGGAAAGTTGAGTTACTACTATTTACCGTTACACGCGTTTTATAAACAACACCACCGCCACATAGGGTTCCATTACCACTTACATAGGTCAGCGGATCCAATGTAATAGTATAGTCATTGATATTCACTCCAGCAATACCCGCAATAATAGCACGGGTCTTATCTCCTGCAGCAGAGGTGCTACAAAGGTTATTACCCTCTATATCTATATCAAAGGACGAACCTGCAGAGAATTCACAGTCAGGTTTTACCTTAAAGGTCAGTTTGAACTTGCGTTTATTACCATTTACAGGCTCTGAGATAGAACCAGGCAAGGTACCTCCTGGCAGTACATTACTCAAGTCATAGATATGTTTGTTGCCCTGGGTTGTATGGAGGATTCTTTTAACGCCTGTATTTTCATAATATTTGGTACCACTACCGAGAGGATATTCTATTTCCACATCAGAGAAAGTGATTCCATTTCCCTGGTTCACTATAAGTTTAGTATCATAGAGGTCTCCCTCATCAGCACTATTGATCTCATAGCTATAAGGAGTAGCCACACACATAGGGATACTTCCTTTCTTGTCAGGATTACTCTCCCCTGGGTTAGTAGCATCCGCCCTGATTTCTTTTTTGCTCTGGGCTACTGTTATATTATAGGTAATGAACTTATCACTACAAGTGTTGCGATAGCCCGTAGTAGGGTTCCCATTACAATTCCAACCAGCATAAACCTTGAGCTGAATGGCCGCAGCACAGTTGGTAATCTTATACTTGAGGTTAAACTGGCGCTCGCTATTCTTGAGTATCTTACCATCATTCCCCTTATCACTAAGAAAGAACATTTTTTCTCCTGTAATAGTATTTTTAGCGATATAAGTATACGTATTACCTGGGGTAGTCTCTTCTAAGGAGAGTACCTCAATACCTGCTACATCAGGAACAGAGATCCAGCCGAAAGGAGCATCGTATTCCTTAATATTCTTAAGCTTGAAAGTAGCCTCCATCACGCGCTTATTAGCTTTTACGGTTAATTGCGATATAGGCTCTATGGTAATCTCTGGCTTTTTACTTTCTGCAAAAAGTATAGGGCGGTCATTTAACTTATCAATAGCAATGGCACTATTGCCTGTTTCGGCATAGTGATAATAATAGTCTTCATACTCTATATTAGAGCTTACCATCTCATTCATTGCTTTAGCATCAAGACCTTGATCCCAATATGTTTTATTCCCATCTACTGTTTTAGCCTTACAAGAAGGTTGTATAAAAACTTTTAGATACTCATTATAGTCATTCACTACCGTTATCATCCCCGGTGGTAAATGCCCTGTAGTACCTTTAGGAGGATTTATGTAGGTATAGGTTTTCCAAGTGCCATCATCAATTACGGTCAATCTACTCATATCTACTGTTGCCTCTTTAGCAGCCTCTGCTATTTTATAAGTATAAGTATACTTAATATTGTTAATCCTGTAAGCACTTGGCATCTTGATTGTTATCTTTTTGGTAAGACGAGCAGGGCGGAACTCTTGTGAAAAATAAGTTCCTCCGGGCTTGAACCTACGTGCCGCATAAATAAGATTACCTCCTAATTCTACTATATTACAACCTGAAAACTCTTTGTATTCATTTGTAGCCAACATAGATTGTGTTTCGGCTATATAGAATATAGGCGTTAGGTTCTCTCCGCAGTGCTTTTCAGCGGTATGATAGCCCTCTGTACTAATAGTAACATCAGTAGCAGGATTATCAAGCGTATAGAAAAATGATTCTATACCCGACTGTATATCCATAGTACGGTCATTACTATTAGTGGGATTGCTATTCTTTACTTGGTAGGTGGCCACAGCTGTAAAAGTAACCCCTGCGGGAAGTGTACCTGCTGGCAATAACGAAGTCAGATTCCAACGAAAATAATTCTTACCTGCAGCATTGGTACCTCTCATAGGGTTATTAGGAGTAGCAGTAAAGGTCTGTTCTGCTCCACCATTTACCTTTAAGGTTATCTTCTTAGGTTCTAACTTGGCTGTATTTTCTACCTTTGCATAATAGAAAAGATTGGTAGCCGCCTTGCCAGTGTGCTGCTGCCCTTCGGAGATAAACTCTATATCATCCAAGTAGAGAGCTCGCATACGCTCTATAGACGATACATTAGCACGGGTTTGTCTAACAGCCATCGTATAGTCCTTCCAACCATACGAATTATCGGCACGCTCTACCTTAGTGCTGAGCATACGCGGTCCTTGTATGGTGCAAGATGTGGAGCAAATAGTAGGTATATTAGTAACTTGATTGCAAACCAAAGGAATATCACAATAAGTACCATCTCCATTCTTAACCATCAAATATACCGAATAGGTAATAGGTGCAGTAGCTCCATTACAGCTTTGTAAAAGAGCATCAAAACTAAGATAACCAGAAGTATTATCTCTGTCAGCAGGTGTATTGCTAGTGGTGATAGTTACCGTAGTACCTGCTTCTATATCAGGCTGATTGACAGGAGTTGTTGGTGAAGCCCCAAAAATATTCGTTTTGCGGTAGAGCTTTACATTCTGCAGCTTTATCCCTGCAGGAGTGGTTATTACATACTTGAACTGACGCTCATTATCTGCCAAGGTAGTATTTTTTGTTCTTTGGTGAATGCCAAGAGAAGGCCAGTTCATTCCAGGTGCTATATAGCCTGCAGAAGGTACATTTTCTACCAATTGGGCAGGAAGTTTAGAAGCATCATTTACCCCATTGAAATAGATACGCATAGTGCCATAATCTATCAGACGTAAGTCGGAGGAATCACGTTTACCCTTACATACATTATCATAGAGAACATAAGCCCTTGGCTGCAAACTGAAATAGTTCTTTGGACCTTTTCCTGGCTGTAGACACTGAAAGGATTGTTTTCTCTTTAAATCAAAAGCTATTTGAAAATAGGCATCTTTTTTAAGGTCATCTTTAAAACCATCACCATCTTCATCAGTAAATCCTACATCTCTTGAGCCTAAAGAAGCATTAGATACAGCTGCTAAATCGGTAAAATTAATGATACGAGTATCACCAGTACCTGTAGCTGAAATAGGAATTTCAGTTCCATCGGTAGCTACTAAGCGAATATTAATAGGTTCAAAAAAACTAAAACCTATAGTAGGATCACCATCAAAAAGTTTTACCTCTACGTTATAGGCAGTCCCTTTAGGATCGGCGGTTTCATTATTAAAACGCACATAATAAGTACCTAAAATATTTCCACAAAAGCCATCTTGCCATTTAAAATAGTTGAAGGCACTATTATCGCTGTGTCTAATAATAGGTATACCAGTACTCACACTGATGTTTCTAGTATTAGAATTAGTTTCAAAAATATCATTACTATTTGCAATACCACTTCCCCAATAAGCATAATAGGTGTTTTGCCTACCTGTGGTACATTTGTTTACGGTATATTTTTCGGTAATAGTAACTACTCCGTTATTTGCCAAGTTGGCATTAGCAATTTTATAGATAGGCTTCCCTGCATTAGGTAGTCCTGTAGGTACTGTCCCTACCGCAGTAAGCGTAGATCCGTTGTAGGACACACTATTACCCACTACATCGGCAGGATAGGCAATAGAGAAATATACATCTTTCACTATACCATTCCCTGTATTGCGAATATCAAAAGTTTCAGTACGTGCTCCCAACACATCAGTCTGAGTGGTTGGTAGCTGTACTGCCAAAGTAGGGCGTTTCAGTTCATAGGGGACTACATTCTTAACCGCTGGACTGGGTGATAGCCCTTGTACGGTAAGGACAGCCTCATCTTGTAAGCCTGAAGCAAGGGCAGGGTTGGTAAGCACTGCCTTAGTCGCCTTACGCTTGAACTTCACTGTTACACTGCCTGAAGCCCCTGTAAGGGTGAAGACAGGCTTATTGGCATCGGTAGAACCCGTTTTGAGGGATACAGTAGCCCCAGTAGCAGTTACTGTACCATACATATACTCAATTCCTGCTGCCAAGTTTACTTGCAGCTCTCCCGAAGTTTTCCCCGTAGGCATATTAAAGGAAACAGTAAGCTCCCCTATAGAGAAATCACTATTTCCAGCAAAATCTACCGGCGACTGAGCTATTACACTATTAATAGTTACCTGCCCCCATACAGCTCCCGTGGAGAGGGTTAACAGCGTGAAAATTAACAGTCTAACAAAAGAAGTTGTTCTTTTTCTCATTTCTTTCATGATTTAAGAAAACATTGTTTAATAAATTGGGCGCAAAAATAATATATTTTTCATATATTTACCATCTTTTCATGAGAAAAAGTTATCAATATTTGACAACAAAAATTTAAGTAATTTTTGTTTTTATCTTTATTCTTTGAATTACATAAGAGTGGTTAGTGATTAGTGATTAGTGACAAATGACCAGTGAATAATCTTTGTGTGAGAATTAGTCACTGGTCACTGGTCACTGATTGTTAATATTTCATCTTTTTTTCTTGCCAAATAGTTCAGAATGAGAACCTAATCTCATCAAATATATTACTTTTTCTTCATCATTTTGTATCCATATCAGTAACAAATCTGACTCTATATGACACTCTAAACAACCATTGTATTGTCCTATTAACTGATGAGGTTTCATATAGGCAGGAACCCCTTCACTTCCTTTTGTCTGTAATATATCTATCAGAGATAGTAGCTTTTCTATTTTTAGAGGATTATTAGCCAGCTTCTTCTTGTCCTTTTTAAAAGAGGAAGTTACTGCTATTTCAAATAATATTGCTTCTTCCTTTTCTTCAGTCTTCATTATCAATGTCTTCAAATAGTTCTCTAGCGTTTTTATACCTTTTCAAGAGATGTCCTTTCTCCTTTACCTCCATAAAGGCCTGATGAGTTTCCTCGTTAGGAAGCGCTTTTTCTATAGGCAATTTCTTCGGAGAATCCTTTTTTAGTACCTTTGTCTTTATTTTAAATTTATCAAATAACGCCTGAAATATAGGCATATCTACCTCATTGATAAAAACTTCTAATGCAGTTGTATTCATAATATAATATTTTATTAGGAATTATAAGCCTCAAAAATCATACCAGTTTTAGTAAAAAACGAAGAGTGAAGAGTGAAAAACACACTTTTCACTTTTCACTCTTCACTCTTCACTTTTCACTCTTCACTCTTCACTTTTCACTCTTCACTTTTCACTTTTCACATAGTACTCATAGAAGTATGGAATAGTTTCTATGCCTTTGAAGAAGTTAAACAGACCGTAGTGTTCGTTGGGTGAGTGGATAAGGTCGGAATCCAAACCAAAGCCCATAAGGATAGACTTGGTGCCGAGTTCCTTCTCGAAGAGGGCTACAATCGGGATACTACCGCCTTCGGCTGCTGGGATAGGGGCCTTACCAAAGGTCTTTTCCATAGCTTTCTCTGCGGCCTTGTAGCCTTTATTCTCTATATCCATAGCATAAGCAGGGCCTCCGCTTAGGTCTTTTACCTTGACTGTTACCCCTTTAGGAGCGATCTGCTCAAAATATTGAGTAAATAGGCTTACCACTTCCTTGCTGTCTTGGTCTGGTACCAATCGCATGGATATCTTGGCATAGGCCTTGCTTGGGATAATGGTCTTCGCACCCTCGCCTGTGTAACCTCCCCAGATACCATTGACATCCAAGGCTGGACGAATAGTGGCACTCTCCAAAACAGAATACCCCTCTTCATGCTTGGCCTCGGCTATACCTAAGTCCTTGTTATAAGCCTCCAAAGAGAAAGGCGTTTGGGCAAACATGTGGCGTTCCTCTGGCAAGAGTTCCTTCACCTTATCATAGAAATGAGGGATTGTGATACGATTCTTCTCGTCATAGAGCTTAGCTATCATCTGGCTAAGTACTGTGACAGGATTCAGTACGGCTCCTCCATACACCCCGGAGTGTAGATCGCGGTTAGGGCCTGTCAGCTCTACTTCTACGTAGCTAAGTCCTCGCAATCTTAGGGTTACCGAAGGCACATCATTGGCGATGATACTGGTATCGGAGATAAGGATAATGTCGTTCTTGAGTTTTTCTCGGTTGGCATGTACAAATGCGCCAAGATTCTTAGAGCCTACTTCCTCTTCTCCCTCGATCATAAACTTCACATTGCAAGGAAGTTTGCCTTCCTTAACCATATATTCAAGTGCTTTTACGTGCATGAACATCTGTCCTTTGTCATCACAAGCACCACGAGCAAAAATCGCACCATCGGGGTGTGTTTCAGTCTTTTTGATTACAGGCTCGAAGGGGTCGGTATCCCACAATTCCAAAGGCACCGCAGGCTGTACATCATAGTGCCCATATACCAATACCGTAGGCAAGTTATCCCCTACGTGTTTTTCCCCATATACTACAGGGTTACCCTCGGTAGGGCAGATTTCTGCTTTGTCGCAACCTGCCTTCAGAAGAGATTCTTTTACCCACTGTGCAGTGGCCTCTATAGAAGATTTGTATGCTGAATCCGCACTAATGGAAGGCATACGCAATAGCTCGAACAACTCGCTTAGGAAGCGGTCTTTGTTCTGCTCAATGTAAGTTTTTATATCCACGTCTTTTTAATTGTTAATTATCAATTGTTAATTGTTATCTCCTGTGGTATTTAGTTGTTAGTTGTTAGTTGTTAGCCATCAGCAGTCATTGATAATTAACAATTAACAATTAACAATTATCTACTCCCACTCTATGGTTGCAGGCGGCTTGGAGCTGATGTCATACACCACGCGATTTACGCCTTTTACCTTATTAATAATCTCATTGGAGACCTTTTGCAGGAAGCTATAGGGCAAATGTACCCAGTCGGCCGTCATACCATCAGTACTTTCCACAGCTCGTAAGGCAACACACTTCTCATAAGTACGCTCGTCTCCCATTACGCCTACACTGTTGATAGGCAATAGAATCGCTCCTGCTTGCCATACTTTGTCATATAAGTTATTGTCCTTGAGAGCATTGATAAATATCGCATCTACCTCCTGAAGGGTTGCCACTTTCTCTGGGGTGATGTCACCTAAGATACGTATGGCCAAGCCTGGGCCTGGGAAAGGGTGTCGCCCCAGTAGCTCCGCTGGAATCCCCAAAGAGGCACCTACGCGGCGTACCTCGTCCTTGAAGAGGGTACGTAAAGGCTCTACGATCTTCAGCTTCATATAATCGGGCAAGCCTCCTACATTGTGGTGGCTCTTAATGGTGGCCGATGGCCCTTTGACAGAGACTGACTCTATCACATCGGGGTAAATAGTCCCTTGTGCCAAGTAGGTAACATCGGTGATTTGGTGGGCTTCCTTGTCAAATACTTCTATAAAGACACGCCCTATAGTCTTGCGCTTGACCTCTGGGTCTGTAACCCCAGCCAAAGCGGAAAGAAACTCCGCTGAAGCATCTACGCCTTTGATATTGAGTCCCATACCCTTGTATTGTTCCAAAACACTTTGAAACTCACCTTTGCGCAATAGTCCATTATTGACAAAGATACAATGCAGCTGGCTACCAATAGCTCTGTTTAGGAGCACAGCTGCCACGGTGGAATCTACTCCTCCCGAAAGGCCTAAGACCACTTTCTCCGCACCTATCTGCGCCTTGAGCGACGCCACAGTAGTCTCGATAAAGTTGTCCGCTGTCCAAGAGGGGGTAAGCCCCGCTATCTTGAAGAGGAAGTTGGCCAAGAACTGTTTACCGTCGGTGGAGTGATACACTTCGGGGTGGAACTGTATGGCGTAAGTTGGTTCACCCTCTATACGATAGGCCGCATTCTCCACATCGGGAGTGCTGGCTAGGCGTACCCCTCCGGTGGGTAGTGCTTTGATGGTATCACTATGGCTCATCCATACTTGGCTATTGGCAGGAATATCGGCTAAGAAAGGTTCGTTTTCCTTGAGATAAACCAAGTGTGCACGGCCGTACTCACGTACATCGGAAGGGGCTACTTCACCTCCAAAGAAGTGAGCTAAGTATTGCGCCCCATAGCAAACGGCCAAGATTGGTTTTTTGCCCCTAAAGAGCGACAAATCAAGGTGAGGGGCGTCGCTGGCACGCACCGAATAGGGCGAACCTGAAAGAATCACCGCCGAGAAGGTCTCTACCTCCTCAGGCAAATGATTGTAAGGGTGTATCTCACAATACACACTAAGCTCTCTCACCCTACGGGCAATAAGCTGTGTATATTGGGAACCAAAATCTAAAATAAGTACTTTATCCATTTACAAGCTTTGAGTTTTGAGTTTTGAGTTTTGAGTTTTGAGTTCCAAACTAACTAAAAACTAAGAACTCAAAACTCAAAACTTTAAAAATAGTATACCGCCCCCACTTGCAGCACCAAGTTATTGAGTTCTGTATTGAAGGGGGCACCTCCATAATAATCTGTATAGTTGTTGATCCCTCCCCTACCCGATTTGGCGCGCGCCTCAAGGCTTAGGAAAGAAAATATGGGCACTTCCACCCCTACGAGTCCTGCCACATCAAAGGTTCTGGGCGAAGGTACTTTGCTGTCTTTTTTGATTAAGAGGTCAGTGGTCAACCCCGCATCCAAATATAGGTGTTCAAAAAGGCGAAAATGAATGATATAGCCCAAGGAGAGATAGCCCGTGGTATAGCTCCCTGCATAGGCTGCCTCATAGGTTTCCCTATAGCGAGCTCCCTGTCCTGAATAGAGTAGTTCCAGTTTCCCACTGATATTGCGATCCGTAAGCACCGAAAGGGTCGCCCCTGCATAGAAGCTGGGTACATAGCTAAAATCCTCCCGCTGGTAGAAGAAGCCACGAGAAAAGGTGGCTAAGGATAAGCCCGCTTTGGCACCTATCCGCACATTGCTCTCCCGCTCCTGACCCCATAGATACAGAGAACACAAACATAAAAAAGACAAAATCACCTGCCTCATAGCAAACTCTTATAAGTGGCAAAGATAGCAATATTATGTGACAAATAAAAATAGTTTATAAAAAATCTTTTCAGTAAGAGAGAAGAAAGTCAGATAATTCGTATTTTTGCATCTTCAAAATTATATCTGCATGGAAACCAAGCAAACCACCAACTATCTGATCATCATACTCATCTCCCTCTCCCATGGTCTGAACGACCTATTACAAGGTATCTTGCCCTCTATCTATCCTGCTCTGAAACAAGAGTTTGCCCTTTCTATGGCGCAGGTGGGACTGATTACCTTCTGCTATCAGGTGTCTGCCTCCATTTTGCAACCCTTGGTGGGGGCTTATACGGATAAGCACCCCAAGCCTTATGCCCAGGTGGTAGGTATGGCCTTCAGTGCCTTAGGCATTGGGCTACTCTCATGGGTGAATAGCTATGCACTGGTGCTGCTCTCGGTGATTTTTGTGGGGATAGGCTCCTCTATCTTTCATCCTGAGGCTTCGCGTATTGCCTTCTTAGCCTCTGGAGGCAAGCGGTCTTTCACCCAAGCGGTCTTCCAGCTGGGCGGCAATGCAGGTACGGCCTTGGCACCTCTTCTGGTGATTATAGTTGTCTTTACCAAGAAAATAGTAGAAGGCCAGCTAGTGGAAGAGAGTCATTTGGAACGTCTGTTATGGTTTGTCCTCTTCCCTGCCCTTGCTATTGTGATCCTACTTTTTATAGGCGCTTGGCGCGAAAAGCTCCTCAAGCAAGCGCAGACACTCAAAAAGCGAGAGATTCCCCTACCCGACCTTACCCATGCACAAGTGCGCAACTCGGTGATCATCCTCATGTTCCTTGTTTTCTCCAAGAACTTCTATACCGCAGGCATCAGTAATTACTTCCAGTTCTATACCATCAAGACCTTTGGATTTACCAATGCCGAGGCACAGCTCTACCTCTTTTATTACCTAGGGGCAGCGGCAGCAGGCACGCTTATTGGCGGCTTTTTCGGAGACAGAGTAGGCAGGAAGTTTATCATTTGGTTTTCTATCTTAGGAGCCGCACCTTTTGCCCTATGGCTCCCCTATGCCGATGCCAAAACGACAGCGGTTTTAGTAGTGCTCATTGGCTTTATCATCTCCTCTGCCTTTGCTTCTATTTTGGTCTATGCCCAAGAGCTGCTGCCTAAGAAGATCGGTATGATTTCGGGTGTTTTCTACGGATTTGCCTTTGGTATGGCTGGCTTAGGCTCCGCTGTATTAGGCAAACTCATTGATATGACCAGTATTACCTTCGTCTATAAGGTCTGTTCCTTCCTCCCCCTTATGGGACTGACCGCCTATTTCTTACCTAACCTAAGGAAAGTAAAAACAAAATTAAGTGAATAACGAAAAGTGAAGAGTGAAAAGCGAACGGATAACGTCACTTTTCACTCTTCACTTTTCACTCTTCACTTCTTAGAATCCAAACAGTTCCTCAAGGCTTACTTTCTTGAACTCACCTATTTTTTGGAGTTCTGCTTGAGGGAGTTTCTTCTCAGAGGCTAAGATAACATAGGTATAAGGCTTCTTAGAGAGGTATTTGTCATGGAAAGCCTGTATATCCTTGAAGGTGATCTTATCTACATTCTGATAAACTGACTTTCTGATATCTTCCTTAAGCCCTAATTGCTGTGCATTCAAATAGCTATAGATGATATCATCTTGCGTAATACGCTCGGTCTGTATATCCTTTCTAAGTTGTTCTTTGGCCAATTCGAAGTTGGCAGGTAGCTCTGGCATAGTGGTAAGTAGCTCATTCATAGCTGCCACTGCTTCCTGGAACTTATCAGCCTGTGCTCCTACATAGGATAGCATATAGTACTTATCCTCTTTCTTTGTTGGGATTTTGTAAAAACCATAAGTACTGTAAGCCAAGGCTTTACTTTCACGAATGGTTTGGAATACCAAAGATCCCATACTACCGCCAAAATAGTTATTGAATACCCTGATAGTAGTAGTTTCTGCTGGGTTGTAAGTATCTGTATTTCTAACCCAACGAGTTTCGGCCTGTACCATTTCGTAATCGGTAAAGAGTACTGTGTTCTTAGTCTGTGTCTCTTGCTTAAACTGCTGTGCTTGAGGCACTTTAGCAAACTTAGCTGGTACCTTGTGGAGCTTGCCGAGCTGCTTGGTTAGCTCAGAGATAGAGGCAGGACCGTAATAGATAATAGTTTGCTCTACATCGTTGAGTTTCTTAAGTCTATCTACCAACTCAGCTGCAGAAGTAGCTTCCAACTCAGCATTAGAAAGAGCATGGTTGTACTTGTTCTTTGGCCCATAGAGCGCATAGCTGGTCAGTGCCTGCATGATTTGGTTTCGGTTGGCCTTTACATCTGTACGATACTTAGCTATACGTGCCTTAAGTGATTTAAGCGCTTCTTCGTCCAATTTGACATGGCTTACCAAGTCTTCATAAAGGGCTACTGCAGCGGCAAAATTCTCCTGCAAGCCTTCTATATTTACATAAGTATAGTCCTCACCTGTAGATACCCTAAAGCTAGAGGCTATTTTGTAGAACTCTTTAGAGATTTGCTCTGCTGATTTCTTATCGGTTCCTAAGAACTGGATATACTGAGCGGCTAAGCCCATTTTCAAATCGTTGAGCGTTCCTATTTTGTAACGGAAACTCAATCGGAAAAGGTCATTGTCCTTGTTCTGTACAGCGAGTACTTCAGCCTTGCCCAATTTAGATTTCTGTATATCCTTATTGTAATCCAAGAAGAGAGGCTCCACAGGAGTGCTTGGCATATCGTTAATCATCTTCACAAAAGCCGATTGCTTGTCAGCATTGGTCTCCACTGGGGTAATAGCAGGTTTTTCTATCTTCTCTACATTGGTACGTTCTCCTTTTTTCTTATAGACAGCCACATAGTTGTCTCCTAAGTATTTGTTAGCAAAAGCTACCACATCGGCTTTAGTAATCTTCTGAACATCATTTACATAAGCCACTTGGTCTCTCCAGTCTATCTTTCCTGTGAAGGCTTGCATCAATAGGTTAGCACGTCCTCCATAGGTTTCTGCCTCTTGGATGGCATCCTTCTTGAAGTTATTTACGATAGAGGGCAATAGGTCATCGTCAAAATTTCCTTTCTTAAGATTATCTATTTCATTGACAATCAATTTTCTCACCTCATCCAAAGACTGTCCTTGGGAAGGTGATGCCGAGATATAGAGCAAGCCATAATCTACCAATAGGTAAGGGAAAGCACCTGCACGCAAGAGTTTTTGTTTTTTAACCAAATTTAGGTCAATAAGTCCAGCTTTGCCATTGGTAAGGATAGAACCAATAAGGTTAGCCAAAAGAGCGTCCTTCTCTTGTGTACTTGGCAAGCGATAGGCCATGGTAACACTCTCTGCATCAGGGCCTACTACTTCCTTAATGATAGGAGCGGTGATAGGGTCTTCCTTCTCAAAGGTGTACTTGGGCACTTCCTTGTATTTCATATAAGAGAAAGCCTTGTCTATCTTAGCAATAGCAGTATCAGGATTGAAATCACCAGAGAGAATCACCGCCATATTATTAGGCACATAATAAGTATTGAAGTACTTGCGAATCTCCTTGAGCGAAGGGTTCTTGAGGTGTTCTACTGTACCTATAGTGGTCTGCTGACCATAGTTATGTTTCTTGAACAAATTAGACAAAAGGGTTTCAAATACCAAGCTACCATCACTGTCCAAGGAGCGGTTTTTCTCTTCGTACACTGCCTCCAATTCTGTATGGAAGAGACGTAGTACAGGGTTACGGAAACGCTCTGCTTGTACCGCTATATACTTATCCAAGGCATTGGCAGGGACATCATCCGTATAAACTGTTTGTTCAAAAGAGGTAAAGGCATTCGTGCCTTGTGCTCCCATAGCCGAGAGCATTTTGTCGTACTCATTGGCAATAGCATACTTACTAGCAATACCTGAGACCCTATCTATCTCCTTGTAGATTTCCTTGCGCTGGGCAGGATCTTTGGTTTGGTTGTACTTCTCATATAGGGCATCGATCTTTTCTAGCTCTACTTTTTCCTTGTCCCAGTCCAAAGAACCATACTTATCAGTTCCCTTAAAGAGCAAATGCTCTAGGTAGTGCGCCAGCCCTGTGTTGGTAGCAGGGTCAGTCTTGCTTCCTGCTCTTACGGCCACATAACACTGAATACGCGGTTCCTTATTAGTAGGGCTAAGAATCACCGTAAGTCCATTCTTTAGCGTATAGAACCTTGCATTGGTTGGGTCATTGGTTACATACTTATAGGTGTAACCTGCACTTTCTGCTTCCTTCCACTGATAGTTTTGTCCAAAAGCTGACAAGGAAGAGGCAATTGCAGAAATGCCTAAAAATAAATTCCTTTTCAACATAGTAAAATCATTTAGACCACAAAATTAATAAATTTTCCGCAATCTACCAAATGAATTTTTCGTTTTTAGTTCCCCTGCTAGCACAGACCTGTGTAGGAGCGAATGGCAATTCGCCCTCACATGTTAATGGCAATTCCCTTTGCTGGCGCGAGCTTGCAGCTCGTGTCTACCCTTTGCTGGTGAGAGCTTGCAGCTCGTGCCTACAATAAAGTAGAGCCTTTGGCTCCTTATGAGAGAGCTACAAGCGCTACAATGATAAGCACGAGCTACAAGCTCGCGCTAGCGGGGGCAAACAGTTCACATACTCCGCTTTGGCGGACTTTACCCCTACAACACCTGAGTTTTAACTTTTAAATATCCTTTCATAAGGGATAATTTTAACGAAGAAATCGTACTTTTGCCCCATAAAATACTTAAAAATTTCACGTATGAAAAAATTTGTACTTATTTTATTAGGCGGATTGGCTTTGACCTCTTGTGTCTCCAACAAGAAATTCCGAGCCTTACAAGACCAGCTCAAGAGCACTGAGGACTTGCTCAATACCGCTACTGTAAAGCTCAACAGCTGCTTAAAAGACCGAGAGCTTCTGCAATCCAACAACGAACTGCTTCGCAAGAACAATGAGGGATTGCTTACCAACCTTGGCAATATGACCATGCTTACTCAAAAAGGAGCCGATAACCTCGAACGCTCCTTGGAAAGTATCAAGGAAAAAGACCTCACTATCAAGAACTTGCGTGATGCTGTTACCCGTCGTGACTCTATCAATCTAGCCCTTGTACAGAGCCTTAAAGGGGTATTAGGCAACTTGGACGATGAGGATATCACTGTACAGGTGGACAAAGGTGTGGTATATGTCTCTATCTCCGACAAAATGCTCTTTAGCAGTGGTAGCTACAACGTAACCCCTCGTGCCCGTGAAGTACTTGGTAAAGTAGCTAAAGTTGTCAATAACAAGCCTGATTTTGAGTTCATGGTAGAGGGACACACCGACAATGTGCCTATCAAGAATACTTGTATCAAGAACAACTGGGACTTGAGCGTGCTAAGGGCTACTGCCGTAGTGAATATCCTCCAAAACGATTTTGGGGTATCTCCTTCGCGTATGACTGCCGCTGGACGTGGAGAATATGTACCTGTTACCTCCAACTCAACTCCTGAAGGACGTGCTATCAACCGCCGGACCCGTATTGTGGTATTGCCTAAGCTCGACCAATTCTACAATATGATCGAACAAGGTATGAAAGACCCGAAAATAAACTAAAAAATAAAAATAAAAAGTAAAAGGTAAAAAGTGACAAACCACTTTTTACCTTTTACTTTTTTCTCCTTATTACTTTTTACCTTTATCAGCTGTTATTTCCGCAATTTTGACAATCACATCTACCGCCTTGAGTAGGCTCGGTACTGGCAGATATTCGTACTTACCGTGAAAATTAACCCCTCCTGCAAAGATGTTGGGACAAGGCAAGCCTTTGAAGCTAAGTTGTGCTCCATCGGTACCTCCACGAATGGCTTGTACTACAGGAGTAATACCCAATTCCTTCATTGCCTGCTCGGCTATCTCTACGATATGAATCACAGGCTCTATCTTCTCACGCATGTTGTAGTATTGGTCTTCCACCTCTAACTCAAAGACAGCATCTTTGTGGAGCTTTTGTAAGTCTTTTACTACTGTGTGTAGCAACTCCTTACGTGCATTGAACTTATTGCGGTCATGGTCACGGATAATCATATTGATATACACATCTTCCACATCTCCCTTGATGTTCATCACATGGAAAAAGCCCTCACGGCCTTCGGTACGTTCTGGAATTTCATTCTCTGGAAGTGCTTCTATCAGCTCGCTGGCAATAAGAATGGCATTGACCATACGCCCCTTGGCTGTGCCTGGGTGTACGCCCTTACCTTTGATATGTATCTTAGCCCCAGCAGCATTGAAGCTCTCATACTCCAACTCCCCTATATGGCTACCGTCCATAGTATAAGCCCACTGAGCACCAAACTTCTCTACATCAAACTTATGCGGTCCCTTACCTATCTCCTCATCAGGAGTGAAGGCAATACGGATTTTCCCATGCTGTACCTCAGGGTGTTGCAAAAGGTACTCCATAGCCGATACGATTTCCGCTACCCCCGCCTTGTCATCGGCTCCTAAGAGTGAAAGCCCATCGGTGGTGATGATCGTCTGCCCTACATATTTCTTCAGATCAGAGAAGTAAGAGGAAGATAGCACAATGTTCTCCTTCTCATTGAGCACTATATCTCCCCCATCATAGTTATGTACAAACTGAGGATTTACATTCGCCCCAGAAAAGTCAGGCGATGTATCATAGTGTGCAATAAAGCCTATGGTAGGCACCTCATGCGACACATTGGAGGGAAGTGTAGCCATAATATAGCCATACTCATCTACACTGACCTCTGAAAGGCCTATTTCCTTTAGCTCATCCACCAAAAGGTGAATAATATCCCATTGTTTTTGAGTACTTGGAGTAGTGGTACTCTCAGGATCGGATTGCGAATCCACTTTTACATAGCGGATAAAGCGATCTATAATTTTTTTCTCTTGCATGTGTAAAAATTTAACAAAAACTCTTTATTTAAAACTAATTCTCTTCTTCCCATTGAGCAAGTGGAATAATTGTCCCTTCTATAGGATCTTCTATACGAATATCACTCCTATCTTGCTTATTTACATAGAGCAGATGATAGGTTTCGTAACGCTCATTCCCATTATAACCTATCCTTACCACATAGTACTTTTGCCCATGCTCTATAGTCTCCTCTGGCTCTACCATAACAGAGACTCCTTTTTGCCCCTTGGTCGCTTCATTGATTTGTTTATTAGCTCTTTGGGTGATAGGCAAGGCCAGTACCAAATCTACTACCTCATCTTCGCTAAGGAGCTTTTCTGTGGTATCCCCTATAGCGGCATTAGGTGTTTCTTTTTGAGACTCCTGTACCTTGGCAGCAGTAGCCTCCTCCACAGCCGATTTTGGTTAGTTTTGGCAAGATGTCAGCGATAGTCCTACCAACAAGAGCATGCACAAAACTTGCCTAGAGGTAGAAGAAGTAATAAATTGTGTTTTCATAGGATTATGTGTTTATATCACGCAAAAATACGAATTTTCTCTATGAGTTACAAACAATCTTAGTGTTTTTTTTCTCTCTTTTTTCATTGCTATCTTAGTTTTATTTCTTACCTTTGCAAAGCAAAAACTAACAACTAAAAAATATGAATATCATCAATATACTACTAAGTACAATCAGTGGGAATACTGCACACTTGGTAACTTCTTCCTCCTATTATCAGGAAATTGCTAAGGAAATAGAAAACTTAGAGATTCCCACTTTTGCCGATGACAGAAAAGCTCTTGTTTCAGACAGAGCTATTATTACTAATGACTTTAAAGAGAGTTTTAAGAAATACAAAGACAATCAATGGCAAAACAACAGAAAAAGCAACAAGTTGTAAAAAATCAACAAGGACAAGGACTCCTAATTGAAGAGGTTTTAGATGACAATCTACTTCCTGATGCGACTGAAATAGAAAAACTCCATAGAATAGACAACAACATATTGGAATGGCTTAAACAGACTGCTGAAAAAGAACAAGAATTCCGACATCAAGCCTTTGCTAAGAAATTAAAAATCGCAGAAGACACTGAAAGAGGAATAAGACAGATTAGCAAATTAGGTATTATCTTTTCCTTTATTATCGTTGTTTTAGGAATGTTTTTCTCTGGATTTCTCATATACATAGGACAAACTGTTATAGGAACTATTTTTGCAGGAGGAATTATCTTATCCATTGTATCTGCTTTTCTAAGAAAAGTAAATGCCAAGTAATATTGTTTATTCATATCCCTTTGCAAAGCAAAAATTAGTCTCTAACAACTAACCACTAATTACTTAACAACTAAAGAAAGAAAATGAAAAATTTCGTAGAAGAATTACGTTGGCGTGGTATGATTCAGGACATCATGCCTGAGACCGAACAGCACCTTATGGAAGGCCTTCGTGCCGCTTATGTAGGGATAGACCCTACTGCGGACTCATTACATATAGGACACTTGGTGGGAGTAATGATGCTCCGCCATTTCCAAAACTGCGGCCATAAGCCTTATGCATTGGTGGGTGGGGCTACAGGTATGATAGGTGACCCCTCTGGCAAATCTGCTGAAAGAAACCTCCTTACCGAAGAGGCCTTGGCTCACAATATACAGGGTATCAAAAAACAATTGGCCAAATTCCTTGATTTTGAAAGTACCGCCTCCAATCGTGCCGAACTGGTTAATAACTACGACTGGATGAAGGGCTTTTCTTTTCTCTCCTTTATTCGTGATATTGGCAAGCATATCACTGTGAATTATATGATGGCTAAAGATTCGGTAAAAAAACGCTTTGACCCCAATGAGAATACCGAGGGTATGTCCTTCACCGAATTCTCTTACCAACTGCTACAAGGCTATGACTTTCTGCATCTCTACCAAGAAAAAAATGTAACCCTACAGATGGGAGGCTCCGACCAATGGGGCAATATCACCACTGGTACCGAACTGATTCGCCGCAAAGTAGGTGGAAAAGCCTTTGCCCTTACTTGTCCTCTGATCACCAAAGCCGATGGTACTAAGTTTGGCAAATCCGAAGGAGGCAACGTATGGCTAGACCCTGAAAAGACTTCTCCTTACAAATTCTACCAATATTGGATCAACACTTCCGATGCTGATGCCGAGCGCTATATCAAGATCTTTACCATGCTCCCTAAGGAGGAGATAGAAAGCCTTATCGCTGCTCACCGCGAGGCTCCCCACCTAAGAATTCTACAGAGTAAATTGGCCGAAGAACTGACCCTCTTAGTGCATGGACAACAGGAATGGGAAAAGGCCGTACAAGCCTCCCAAATTCTCTTTGGCAACTCTACCTCTGAAGATCTCAAAAAGCTCGATGCTAAGACCTTCCTTGAGGTATTTGACGGGGTACCACAAGCGGAAATTTCCTTAGCCGACCTCAAGGGGGGTCTTGACCTTATCGGGGCGCTTTCTGCTAAAACAGGTTTTATCAAGAGTAACTCCGAAGCGCGCCGTGCCATAGGCGAGAACTCTATTTCAGTGAATAAGGAGAAGGTAGCTGACGGCCATCTCCTTGGAGAAAAAGACCTGCTCAATGAGCGTTTCATCCTCTTGCAACGTGGAAAGAAAAACTATTTCTTGATTATAGTAAATAAGTAATACTAAAGATAATTAGAACTAATCTGTATAATCATGAGAACAATAGAACGGGTGGCACAGCTCTTGGCCGAAATCAACTTTGTCCTCATCACAGGGGGTGCTAATACACGTAGGGTGCTGAGAAACACCACCCGCATAGCCGAGGCCTTGAACTATCACTGCGATATTTTTTACTCGTATTCGGCTATTATCATCACCGTCTATGACAATGCTACCAAAGAAAAAGAGACCATCGTTAAGAGTATTCCTTATCATGGGGTCAATTTCAATGCAATCTCAGACATCAGTATCCTCTCTTGGCGGGTCTTAGAAAGGAAACCTCCTATAGAGGTGATAGAGCGGGAAGTGGCTTATATCAAGCAAAAGTCCCACTACAATATGTACCTGATGTGGTTCTTTGTCTCCTTGGCGGGGGGCTCTCTGGCGTATATATTCGGGGGGGATAACCACAATAGTTACCTTGAGATGGGCATCTCTTTCTTGGCGACTCTAACAGGGCTTACTGGCCGGCGCTTATTGCAACTGAGAAAGTTCAATGTTTTTATCTGCTGGGCGTGGGCGGCTTTTGTTTCGGTCAGTGTAGTGAATGCCTTTCGCCTTATGGGAGTGGAAGAATACAAGAACGCCTTGGCCGCTTGCGTGCTGTGGCTTATCCCAGGGGTGCCCCTTATCAATGGTTTTATAGATATGCTCACAGGTTATATGGTATCAGGCATGGCCAAGCTTGCCTATGCCTTGGGACTTATCTTTATGATTTCTATAGGTTTCTATCTCTCTTTATTTATCTTTGGTTATGAACTTCTTTGATGCTTTTGTACTATTGGCCGAACGTATATTTTGGTCTATGTGGGTATCGGTGGGCTTTGCCTTATTGTTCAATACCCCTCGTAGGGCACTCTGGGCTACAGCACTACTGGGTGCAGTAGGCTGGAGTATTAAGTTCTTGCTTATCAAGACCATTATCCCAGACCAAGTGGTGATTGCTTCCTTCGTAGGTGCCTGCTTGGTAGGCTTTTTAGGCATGTATTTTGCCCATAGAGTACATACCCCACCTATGGTATTTACCATTCCTGCGGTGATTAACATGATTCCAGGCAAGTCAGGCTACGAGTTCATGATGGGACTGATCAAAATGGTTACCATCACCCATGAGCACGACCGCTCCTTGGAGACTATTTTTGAAACCCTAAAGCTGGGTCTACAGACAGGCTTTATCACCTTAGGCCTTGCCTTTGGAGTAATTGCCCCTGTGCTGCTGCTAAACACTTATACCATTAAGGACAAGGATTTGAATAAGTTTATTGTCAAGAAATTCAAGCGTATCAAAAAGCGTATCAAAAGGGAAGAAGCCCCTGTTGAATAGCGTTTGATAAATATTTTTGGACAAAACCCCTACTTATTCCACTTTTTTTATTACCTTTGTCGCATATTTACTTTTTTTATCTCTGATTTTTAAAATAACATCATAACACATGGAATTACAAGGACGCATAAAAGTGATTACTCCTGTGCAAACCTTTGGAGCTAATGGCTTTCAAAAGAGAGAGCTTATTATTGTTACTGAAGAACAATATCCACAGACCATCTCTATTGATTTCACCCAAGGCAACTGCGAGTTGCTCAATGGCTATCAAATAGGGCAAGTGGTCAAAGTTACCTTTGATATTCGTGGGCGCGAATGGACTAACCCTCAGGGAGAGGTAAAGTATTTTAACTCCCTAGTGGCTTGGCGTATTGTCAATGTAGATACTGCTGCACAAGCTGCCCCTACACAAGGACAAGTACCTCCCCCACAACCTATACCTGCGCCTGCACCTCAGCCAGCCACTACTTTTGCCCCTAAGGCTCCTGCACCTGCGCCTCAAGGAAATGATTTAAATGATGATGACCTTCCTTTCTAATACAACAACTGATTAATTAACATAAAACCAATGAAAGTACTTATTATCAACGGCGGTAGCTCTTCTTTCAAATACCAACTTATCGAAATGGACACCGAAACGGTATTAGCTAAAGGGCTTGCCGAACGTATTGGCTTAGAACAAAGTAAAATTACACACGAATACTGGGAAAAAGGAGAAAAGCATAAGATCAGCAAAGAAACACACTTCCCTACCCATGAAGAAGCCTTCAAAGTAATTGCTCAGTATCTTACCGATAAAGAATTCGGGGTGATCAAATCCACTAGCGAGGTAAAATACATCGGTCACAGAGTGGTACACGGGGGTAAATTCACCGCACCTGTACGAGTAACTCCTGAGGTGATTGAAGAACTTCGCAAAGTGATTCCTTTGGCTCCCTTGCACAACCCTGCTAGTATCATCGGTATAGAAGCCGCTCAGAAGATATTCCCTAAGGAAACAGAGCACTTCACTGTATTTGACACCGCCTTTCACCAAACCATGCCTGAAAAGGCGTTCCGCTACGCCATTCCTAACCACTACTATACAGAAGACAAAATCCGTGTATATGGGTTCCATGGCATCAGCCACAAGTATGTAGATGCGCGTACACGTCGCCACTTTAACAACCCTAAGATGAGAAACATCACCCTTCACCTTGGTAATGGAGCAAGTATGGCTGCTGTGAACGAAGAAGGCCACTGTATAGATACCTCTATGGGATTCGGCCCTGGTGACGGACTTATCATGGGTACCCGTGCGGGAAATATAGATAGTACTGTGATCTTTTTCCTTGGCGAAAAAGGACTCTCTACCCAAGAGATTTCTAAGATTGTCAATAGCGAAAGTGGTATGAAAGGCCTTATCGGTAGCCCTGACGCACGTGATCTCGAAACGCTTGTCAATCAAGGAGATCCAAAAGGAAAGCTCTGCTTGGATATGTATGCTTACCGTATCAAAAAATTCATCGGTGCTTATGTTATGGCACTCGGAGGCTTGGATTCACTTATCTTCACCGCTGGAGTGGGTGAAAACTCTGCTATGATCCGCGAGGCTGTATGCGAAGGCTTAGAGTATTTCGGTATCAAAGTGGATAAAGAGAAAAACGTAAAACTCAATCACCCAAGCGATATTGTAGAAATAGAAGCTGCCGATAGCAAAGTGAAAATTGTAGTAGTAGCTACCAATGAGGAAATCCAAATCGCTCGCGATGTCCTCTCTCTTGTATAACCCTTTAATCCCTTATAAACATGAGAAAAATTCTTTTAACATTTTCGCTTCTCTTAGGGCTTTTCTTGGTCTCTTGTTCAAGTAACAACCCTAAAGCAGTGGCCGGGAAATTCCTAAAAGCAGTCAACAAACTTGATTTTAAAGAAGCAAAGAAATATTGTGACAAGGACACTCAGGATCTCCTCTCCCTTATGGAAAGCTTTTCCAAAGGTGAGGAAGCTGATAAAGCAAAAGCCAATGCCCATGATGACGATTTTATTATTACCAAAGTAGAGGAAAATGGTGACAAGGCAAAGGTATATTACAAAACAAAGGAATCTGAGAAAGAGACTTCGCTTGATCTAAAGAAGGTAGATGGCAAATGGCTTGTCTCTATCGACAAAGAACAAGGAGGCAAAGAGCAAGGCGGTGGTATGCATGACCATGATGAAGATGAGACAAATATCCCTGAAGAGGACGACACTACTCCTGACGATGCACCTGAAGCTCAAGATAGTATTCCTGCTGCACAATAGAACTTAAAAACATGTACTAAAAAAGGTTGCCCACTTCAGGCAACCTTTTAGTTTTTAGTGATTATTAGTCACTTGTCATTAGTCACTAATTAAGTCTTTGTACTTCTATCTCTAAGTCATTTACTTTAGATTGAGCGTCGATGAGTTTAGACTTTGTTTTCAATAGTTTAGTACGTAGCTTTAACTCTTTTTCAGCGGAGAGCTTACCTTTTGCTGATTGCTCTTTTATTTTTAAGTCTTGCTTGTCGTACTCAGCTTGTACTTTGCTAACCTTTAATTTCGCCTTAGCGAGCTTGTCTTGTGCTTTCTGTTTTTTCTCTGCACGTTTTTGTTGCTCTTTTGCAGCCTTTTCTGCTGCTTTCTGTTCTTTTTCTTTGGCTTTTTGCTCTCTTTCAGCTTGTTTTCTTTGCTCTTTTGCAGCCTTTTCAGCTTCTTTTTGCTGTCTTTCTTTGAGCTTTTGCTCTTTTTCAGCTTGTTTTCTTTGCTCTTTTGCTGCTTTTTCAGCTTCTTTTAGTTGTTTTTCTTTGAGCTTTTGCTCTTTCTCAGCTTGTTTTTGCTGTGCTTTTGCAACCTTTTCTGCTTCCTTTTGAGCTTCTAATTGTTGTTTTTCTGCGTCTGCTTTTGCTTTAAGATCTTCTAATCTTTGTTCGTTAGTTGTATCCAATTTTAGAGTGTCCAAAGACTGTGCAGAGGCAAAAGAACCTACTGCCAAAAATAATAATAATGTAATTTTCTTCATCATATTAATCTTTAAATTTTCGGGACAAAAGTACAAAGTTTATTTGTTAATGATTAATCGCGAATTGTTAATTAACAAGAATTTGATTGATTTATCAATTTTCTAATTAGCTCATTGACTCATTGTCAAATTATTTTGCTAATTAGCTAATTAATTCCTATTTTTGCAGCCTAAAAATAATACTAATGGAAGCATTTTTTATTCGTGCAGGTCAGCTACTGTTATGTTTATCTATCTTAGTGATTCTCCACGAGTTAGGGCACTTCATACCCGCCAAATTATTTAAAACAAGGGTAGAGAAGTTCTTCTTGTTCTTTGATGTCAAGTTTGCCTTATTTAAGAAGAAAATAGGGGAAACAGTCTATGGTATCGGTTGGTTACCCTTAGGAGGCTATGTGAAGATAGCTGGCATGATTGACGAGAGTATGGATAAGGAACAAATGGCGCAACCCGCCCAGCCTTGGGAGTTCCGTAGCAAACCCGCATGGCAACGCTTGATTATTATGATCGGTGGGGTTACGGTGAACCTTATCTTGGGTATCCTTCTCTACGCCATGATCTTCAGCGTATGGGGCAAAGACGAAATCCGCCCTTCCGATGTACCCAATGGGTATGAAGTAAGCCAAACTATGAAGTCCTATGGCTTCTCGGATGGGGATATTCCCCTAAAAGTTAATGGGAAAGACCTTACCAACACTTTCGCTATCAATCGTATGATCCTCACCCGCCATATAGAGAACATCACCGTACAGAAAGCCGATGGCTCCGTGCAGACCATTGCAGTACCTGATAGTCTCGGCATGCAGGTTTTCCACTCCGATAAGGTGCCTTTGCCCTTCATAAAGCGCCGTACGACCGAGATTGATAGTGTTCTGGTAAACTCTCCTGCAAGCAAAGCAGGACTTGAAAAGGGCGACCATATCGTGATGATCAATGGGCTGAAAATTGCCTTCTTTGACCAGCTCAAGCCGCTTATCAAGGAAGGAGAGAACACCTTGCAAATCCTTCGTGGTAGCCAGCTCAAAGACCTTACCATCACACCTAAAGAGGGAATCTTAGGGGTTATAGCCACACAATACTATGACAACAAAACAACCCATGTGGATTACTCCTTCTTCTCCTCTATCTCCGAGGGGATTAGCTATGGTTACTGGACACTACATGATTATGCCGTACAGTTCAAGTATATCTTCACCAAGAAAGGCGCTAACCAAGTAGGGGGCTTTGCTTCCATGGCCAAGATGTTTGACATCTCTTGGGATTGGCAACGCTTCTGGGAGAGTACAGCGCTGATTTCTATTATATTGGCATTCATGAACATACTCCCTATCCCTGCCCTTGATGGGGGGCATATTGTTTTCCTCATTTATGAGATGATTACAGGCAGAAAGCCCAGCGAAAAGGTCTTGGAATATGCCCAAATGGTAGGCTTCTTTATCCTTTTGGCCTTACTACTCTATGCCAATGGTAACGATATCTACCGGTGGATTACAGGCGGTCATTAGAGCAAATAAGGGCGGCCTATCATAACAGCGGCCACTTGTAATAAGACAAAGAACCACAACAAGGATTCTCTAAGCCAAGGTCGCCTAAGGCCTTCTATGAGCATCATAGCCGAAAGTGCTGTAGGAAAGGTAAAATAAAGCCATCCTACAGCATTTTTGTTTTCATATAGCACTACCCCTACGATACCTACCAAAACTAAACTGATAAAGAAAGTGGCATAATAGCGCTTATAGGTCTTCTTCAGTAGCCATGAGGTAAAAAAGAGATTGAACAAAAGAATCCCTAAGAGTGGTACATATTTGTATTGTAAAAATGAAAAAACATCAAAGGTAGGTAGGTAATAAAAACGTAAAAACAACTCATTTTGCCAGCCCAAAAGAAGTGCTGCTGCCAAAAGAATGACAAAAAGCATCGCAAAAACAACCAAAGGAATCAGAAAATTACGAAACTTCTTCCCTCCAGAGGTAAGTATCTGTATCCAAAGTAGCAATAAGGCCAACAAGGACGGCAAAAAGAACAAACTGGCTAAGAAAATCAGTACCGAAATATCAAAAAAAGCCTGTCTGCCATCCGCAATACTATGTGACTGCATAATTTGGAGAATAACCAGTAGAATACAGGTGTTGGCCAGCATAACCATACTATCCTTATACAGTTCTGGGAAAAGCATACTCAGAGCTAACCAAAAAAACAAGACTAAGAGATTGCCCTCACTGAGTTGGTTTTTTCTAATTATAAAGCTTATAGTAGAGGTATTAACCAAAAGCAGCAAGCACATCAGTAGGGTTTCTGCTATGGAAAATGGTGTTATAGGTAGCTCCAGCAGCAGATACCTATAGAGTATCATCTGCAAGACACCCAGCCCATAGAGCAGAAAAAAATGGCTGTTTTTGTTGGTTTGGAGAAAGTTATAAAGCATCTAATTGGATATTATTAAGACATCGCCTTGCTTTTCCACTTGATAGTTAAGCATAGGATAAGTACTCGCTCCTGACTGAGGTTGGCCATTGAGCAGGTTATACTTCACCCCCGTACAGGGACAGCGCATGAAGGTATGGTCGCTCTCAAGAGTCATTTGACTACAAGCAGAAAGCACTTGCGAGGGACAAGCCCTATCCCAAGCCATATACTGCTCACCTATATGGGCTACCACGATCCCCCTAAGTCCTACATTATCAACCAAAACCGCACTCCTCCCCGGAAGACGAAGCTTGATATACTCTGGCAGGCGCATATTCAGCCAACAGCTGAATCTGGCTTCTTGCAAAAAGGGATTCCGCTGATAGTGCTCTCGCTGGCAACTACATAGTTGCATGACTATGACAAATATGAATAATGCTTTTCTATACATCTCTTATTTCCAATGAGTGGTTTCCATAATACGGCGTATATCCTTCTTCAAATACATCGCTGCCGGGTAGATAGAGTCATAGTTGGGACGCACCCTAAAGTAGATAGAGCCTGTGAGAAAGTGCCGCGTGCTATCGGTAATATAGAATTGGGATTGCGAGGCCGCATTGCCATCTACTTCATAGAACATGCCATACACCTTGTCTTTGGTATTTAGGTAAGGTTGCTCCACTATATTGGTAGCCTTGATTGTATGCTCATAGGTAAGGTTCTGAGCATCCTTGAGCAGCTTTACAAGGTTGTCCTTCACGGGCTTATAGGTAATATATATAGTGGCTCGCATGGCGGGATAGTCCAGATTAAGACTATACCTCTGCTTGGTGCTTACTTTGGCATAGGTGTTTTTCTCAAACGAAAAAGGCGTTTCCCCCTTGAGGGTATCATACTGTGCCTCTGGATAATCCAAACGCAGAAAGGCCTTGGGTTTAGGCTGTAAATCACCTCCACAGGCTACCAAAAGCAGCCCTATACAACAACTCATTAGTAATTTGATCCTCATTTGATGGTTACTTTTAGCTGTTTGATTCGTTTTTTATCTATATCCTCTATGGTAAAGGTGTAGTTTTCAAAGGGTATTACCTGTTTTTTCTCTGGGAAAGCCTCAATAAGCTCCAAGAGGAAGCCTGCTAAGGTCTCACTTTCCCCTCGTATCTTCTCAAAATGCTCCTCTACATCCTCTGGTACGGCAAGTACGCGGTAGAAATCCTTTAGGGAAGTCTTGCCGTCAAAAAGGAAGTTATTCTCGTCCAACTTGGTATAGAAGGCATCTTCTGCATCGTACTCATCGCTGATTTCCCCTACGATCTCCTCTATGACATCTTCAAGGGTTACCACGCCTAGAGTGCCTCCATACTCATCTACCACTATGGCTAAGTGGATTTTCTTCTGTTGAAATTCTGCCAAGAGGTCATCGAGCTTCTTGTTATCAGGCACGAAAAAGGCCTTGCGCTTGATTCGCTTCCAGTCAAAATCCTTTTCATTGAGATAAGGCAAGAGGTCTTTGGCGTAAATAATCCCTGTGATATTATCTATATTATCCTGATATACAGGTACTCTGGAATAACCATTTTCTTGGATAAAAGCCAATACTTCTGGGTAAGTCATTGTCTCATCTATAGCCGAGATATCTATACGAGGGTGCATGACGGCTCGTATATCGGTATTACCAAAGGAAACAATGCCTGAGAGAATTTTATGCTCCTCACGAGTGGTGTCCTCCTGCGAGGTAAGCTCCAGTGCTTGAGAGAGTTGCCCTACCGAAATAGAAGAACTCTTGCGGAGCTTATTATTGACAAACGAGGTAAAGAGGGTCATAATAGCACTCACTGGGGTCAAGCATAGATCCATAACCTTAATAATGGGGGCTACGTGTCGGGCAAAGATAAGATTATTGCGACTAGCGTATATCTTAGGCAAGATTTCCCCGCAAAGAAGTATGACAAAAGTAAGGATACCTACCTCAAAGATCGCCCTTACCCACTCGTTCATACCTCCAAAAAGGAAATCTCCCAAGGGGTCAAAGACCAAAACGATAGACAAATTGACCAAGTTATTGGCTATAAGCAAAGTAGCCAATAGTTTCTGTGGTCGTTTGAGTAGTTGTACTATGAGTGAACTACTGTCCTGCTGCTCTTCATCTTCCACCTCGGTCGAAGACAGCGAAAACAAAGCTGTTTCTGATCCCGATATAAGGGCAGAACAAGCTAAAAGTAGTATAAAAATAAGCGCTCTGATGAGCAAATCCACCGTAGAGGGGGTTAATGATTGGAGTATCGACGATTCTGTGTCCAAAATTAAATGTTTCGTTATACAATAAGGACTTCACGAGTGTCCTTTTCTCTTTTAGAAGGGTACATCGCCCACTTGTGAGGAGGTATCCGTCAGTTTTTCAGGCGTTTCAGCTGCCTTTTGAGGGGTGCTAACTGTTCCTTGAGTTGTAGCTGTTCCCTCTTGCGGGGTATTTCTCTTAGAAGAAAGAAAGCTGGTATCCTGCGCTACCACCTCTGTCACATAGCGCGTAGAGCCGTCCTGTGCCTGATATTGTCGGGTACGCAATCTCCCCTCTACATAGATCAAGTCCCCTTTCTTGGCATATTTTTCTACACGTTCGGCCAACTTGTTATATAGCACTATATTATGCCATTGGGTGTTTTCCACCTTCTGCTGGGTAGCCTTATCAGTATAGGACTCATCGGTAGCCAAAGATACCTGCCCCACACAGCTATCCTTCTCAAAGTAAGTGAGTTTTACATCACTTCCTAAGCGACCGATCAGCATGACTTTATTTAAAGTTCCGTTCATTTTACAATAATTAATAGTATTAACCATTGACAATCAACAATTATCAATGTATTTTTGTATCACTACAGGCATTGGGTACTGTTTCAAGTCCACAAAAGGGATTCCCTCTGTAAGATTTTCAGCCAAGGTTATATGCCAAAACGACACATGCAAATGCTGATGGGTGAGCTTGTGCATATAGGTTTGCTTGGGGTAGGCAATAGTCGCTGCTTGGGGGTACTTCTCTTTGAGCAAAGCCCAAACTTCCTCCTGTGATAGAGCGGTCTGAGTTTCCACCAATGGAAATTCATAAAGTCCGTGCCATATATCTCCCTCTCCGCGCCTTTGCACTCGTGTATATCCGCGTGTATCGGAGAGTACACAATAGTGAAAATAGCGTTGGCGTATCTTCACCTTGGGTAGCTTTACAGGTAGCTGCTCCACCTTGCCTCTGTGGTAGGCTAGGCACTTGGCTTGCATCACACAGCTCATACAATCAGGCGATTGTGGCTTGCACTGGAGAGCGCCAAACTCCATTATCGCTTGGTTGTACTCCCCTGCCCGCTCTTTGTCTAACAGCTGGTAGGCTAGCTCCCTAAAGTACTTTACCCCTTCAGTGGTATTGATAGGTGTTTCTATATCAAAAATACGACTTAGCACCCTATATACATTGCCATCTACCACAGCCTTGGCTTCATTATAGCAGATAGAGGCTACAGCACTGGCAGTATAGTCACCTACTCCCTTGAGTGCAAGCAAGCCCTCATAGGTAGTTGGGAATACGCCCCCAAGCTCTCGCATGATATACTGGGCTGCCTGTTGTAGATTCCTTGCTCTCGAATAGTAGCCCAAGCCTTGCCATACCTTAAGAACCTGCTCTTCAGGGGCATTGGCCAAATCGGCAACAGTAGGAAACTGTTCAACAAAGTTCAGGTAATATGGTAGCCCTTGACTGACCCTAGTCTGTTGCAAGATGATCTCAGAAAGCCACACATAATAAGGGTTCGGCTCTCCACGCCATGGCAAATCTCGCTTATGGGCAGTATACCAACGACAGAGAATCTGTGAGAAATCGGCAAATGGTGCTTCTTCCAAGGCTATACCTCTGCTATAATGTCTATGGCTCCCTTCACTTTCTGCCCAAGGGTAACCTTCACCTTAGCCGACAGCGGCAGATAGATATCCACACGTGAGCCAAACTTGATAAAGCCTGCATCTGCGCCTTGTACAGCCATATCGCCTTCCTTGGCATAGTTGACAATGCGTTTGGCCAAGGCGCCCGCTATTTGTCGGTAGAGTACTTTTCCAAACTGCTCATTTTCAATCACCACTGTGGTACGTTCATTCTCTTCGGAGGCCTTAGGGTGCCATGCCACCAAGTACTTCCCTGGGTGATATTTGCTATAGACCACTCGCCCACTCATAGGATAGCGGGTAACATGTACATTCAGGGGCGACATGAACACCGAGATCATTCGGCGCTTGTCCTTAAAGTACTCATTCTCTTCTACTTCCTCTATGACCACCACCTTCCCATCTACCGAGGAAAGGATATGATTAGGGTTCACAGACGCCTGACGCTTTGGATTCCTAAAGAACTGTAGGATAAGAATAAAAAAGACCAAAACCACCAGCATAAGGGCGATTCTAAGCCATTCTATTAGAACAAACTGGTCTATAAGTATGAAAAGTAACGCCACTATAATGGTACTTACCAATATAATCTTCGCTCCTTCTCTATGGGCTTTGTAAAACATTTTTATTAATGATTAAATGATTAATGGTTAATGATTAAATGATTAATGATTAATGATTAATGGCATTATTGCTGGCATTAATCATTATTGGCATTAATCATTAGTAAGGTGCTATCACAAATGCTGCTGGATACATATTTTTGACCTTAGTAAGGGCTTTTTCCGCTTCCAAACGGGTACGGAATTGCCCCATACGCACCTTGTAGTTAGGGGTTTCAAAGGCCAAAAAACATGGATAAGAGTACTTTCCAGAGGCACGCTTGATCTCCTCATTTGCCTCGTTGATAGTGCCGTTATATATCTGGATTTGGTAGGTTTTTTCCTGTTGACCAAATTCTTTTTTGACCTCCATAAGGTCTTTAATCTGCTGGCTTTGATTGATTTTCATCTGTTGCCCTACGGCATACTGCCCAAAAAGGAGTAGGCCTATAGTTGCTATAAAACAAGTCCTTTTCATTAACTAAGATTTTTAGGGGCAAATATACAACTTTTTTCTCAAACACCCTCTTTACATTTTTCTATTTTTTTTCAACTGCTGAGCTCTGGCTGCTGACCTCTGCCTACTGTTAAATACTTAACACCATTTTTTATTGTATAAATTCTTACTTCTCACTATGCGTTTTCTTGACTTCCCAACCGAAATGTTGTAATTTTACAGCGTTATTCAGTGGTCAGACGTCTGATGTCAGTAATCAGCCATTAGTCGCAATAGACTGAAAACTGACCACTAACGTCTGACCACGGATCCTCCCTTTGCTGGCGCGAGCTTGCAGCTCGTGCCTATTATGATTAGAGCCTTTGGCTCTTTATAAAGAAACTACAAATGCCAATCAATAGTAAAAAATGATTGTATAGTCCAATTCATTAAGACGCAATAAATTGCGTCTCTACGGATGACTACGCTCATCAGGAGTTGTCTTAGCCAGCGTTAGGGTAGAGACGCAATTTATTGCGTCTT
>NZ_ALNN01000022.1:0-11069 GCF_000293175.1 Capnocytophaga sp. CM59 | reverse complement strand
CCTTTGGCCTTATAAAAATCTGTGTAAATCGCAAAAGCACAATTGCACAAACATAGAAAATCTGTGAGATTCATGAAAATCTGTGGGAGCTTTCGTTATATCGAACACACGTTAATAAACATATTGTCAATAGGATTATTATAACTTAAGTTTCGCAAGCTCTGTAATCAACTGATTCTCAAAACATCCCCCCTACCCCCCCCTCAAGGGGGGAGTTAGTAAGTGATAGAGGTTCAATAAGTTATAAAAGGGAAATTTTCTAATTTAATAAACAAATTAGACCATTTCAACGCCCTTAAAGCTCCCCCTTTGGAGGGGGGTTGGGGGGAGGTTTTTACAAATAATTGTTTATCAGTTACTTGCAATTTCAATAACAACCTAAAAACAACTTGCGAAACTTAAATTATAAGAAAAACCTCTTTTATAATTAGGTGATAAAAAAATCCTTTAAAAAAATAGGAAAATTAATAAATAAATCGTAGCTTTGCGTTTTTATTAATCGTTATTCATTGATAATTAACCGTTAACTATTGACAATTATGAAAAGATTATCTCTCGTTTCTCTTCTCTTAATGGCCTTTCCTCTTTGGGCACAGAACACATTGGAACAATATATCCTCAAGAGCAAGTATGCGGTGGATTCTATTGTAGCCACACAAAAAGCACATTTGTACAAGCAATTGGCTTCGGTGGAAGACCTATTGGAACAGCAGAAGATCTCCAAGGAAGAGGCCAAACAGATGGAAGAGGACTTCAGGGCACGCACTAAGCAGCGTACCCGACAGCTCATCTATGCACAGGCTCAGACCCTCCAAAGCCAATTGGATAAGGCACTAAAGGAGTCGCCTGCCGATAGCCTTCTTACCTCTGCTGATACTTTAGCTTCTGCACATACTAATACTCACCAGAAGACTATGGCACAAGTAGACTCTTTGGCGCGACGCCAAGAGACCAACACCTATTATCGCAGGTATGCGGGGAGAACGGATTACTACTCTCCTTATCTTGCCTTGGGGGCACTCAACCTTGCTTCAGCCGAGCAATTCGGGGATAAGCGCCTCAGTCCACTGGGGTCTAAATCCTTTGAGCTGGGCATCTATAACAATTTCCGCCTGAGAAAGAATAACAACCGTCTACACCTAAACTTTGGGCTTTCTTGGCTTTACCAGAGTTTTAAGATACGTGGCAATTACTATTATGACCGCCAAGGGGGAGATACCCAGTTGGTACCTTATGGACAGGAGCTGACCAAGTCCAAGCTCCGCCTTCATTACCTGCTGCTACCGGTGGATTTGGAATGGGATTTTTCCAAAGATGGGGTACATAGAAATACCTCTTATTTCCAAACCCATGAAAATCTGTACTTTGGAGTAGGGGCTTTTGTCGGTCTCTTGCTTGATGCCAACCAAAAGCTCAATTACCAACAGCAGGGAGATACCTATAAGACCATTATGCGTAAGGATGTAAATGTCAATCTATGGACTTATGGCCTCTCAGCACATATTGGAGTCAAGGACTGGAGCCTTTACTGTCGCTATAGCCTCGCTCCTCTCTTTACAGGCAATACCACAAGCGAATATCCTTTTATGATAGGTATACGAGCAGGACGATAATAATGACTAGTGACTAGTGATTAGTGACTAGTGACAAGTGATTAGTCGTTAGTCATTAGTCGTTAGTCATTAGTCATTGGTCATTGGTCATTAACCATTAATCATTAATTTATGCGTTTTCTCTTTTTTCTCTTTGTGCTGCCTTGTTTGGCGCAGCAGGTGGTTTCCCAGAAGGGTACCCCTGTAGAATATGTAAATATAGGCGTGGTGGGCACCTCCAAAGGGCTGATTACAGACGAATATGGGCAGTTCTCCCTAGAGCGGCTCTCGGCGGCACCTACTGATAGCATCTATTTTTCTCATTTGAGTTATAAGCGTAAGGTGCTACTGGCCAAGGATGTACAGAACAAAATAGTCCTACAGGAGGCTGATATACAGCTGCCTGAGGCTTCTTTTACCCTACAAAAACCTAAGTACTACACCATCAGGGGCAAGGGGATTCCAGCTATCTTCTCACTCTATGGCGAGATGAAAAGCGGTTTTGAACCCAATAGCGATCGCAAGTATCTCAACGCCGAGATAGGCGACTTCCTCTCTCTCAAGCATGATGCTCGCCTAACGGAGCTGAGTATAGATGTAAATAGTAGCGACTTTTATATGGCAGTGCTGCGTGTGGTAGTCTATCAGACGGATAAGGAACATAAGAACTTCACTCCCTTGCTCAAAGAACCTATCTATATAGAGGTCTTCCCTAGTAAGGCTAAGCAGACTTTCACTCGCAAAATCTCCGTCTTCGTGCCCGAAGGTGAGGCATGGGTAGGAATACAATTTGTTGAGATGCGAGGCAAGGACTACGATAGGTTCATCTTCCCCTCTACGGTCAATACCTGCTATATTCGTTTTTCTGACGGAAAGATATCTCCCTTGAACAAACGCTTGGGAATCCCCTTCTCGGTGAAAGGATACGATTATATAATGACCAATGAATAGTGACTAATGACTAATGACTAATGATTAATGACTAATGATTAATGATTAATGATTAATGAATAGTGACTAATGACCAATGAATAGTGACTAATGATTAATGACTAATGACTAATGAATAGTGAAAAGCGGCTAACTAAAAACTCAAAATTTCCTTGACAAGGCGCTGTTAAATGTTGTATCTTTGCAGTCCCATTTAGTTTTGAATAAATGGGTTTATTCGCAAATCATCTCATTGGTAAATGGGTATATTAGTAAAAAAAAATTCTACATTCACGACAGAATAAAAGAAAATTTGTATATTTGCACTTTGTTAGTGCACTATTTAATATGAGTTCGATATAACGAAAGCTCCCACTGATTTTCACGGATTTCACAGATTTTCTATGCCTGTGTAATTGTACCGCTGCGATTTGCACGGATTGTTATAAGACCCAAGGTCTTATTTATCCGTGGAAATCAAAAAATTTACGCTTAGTTGTATTATTCTTTCCGTGAAAATCCGTGGAATCTGTGGAAGAAGAAATATAATTTTGCTTACATCGAACTCACGTTATTCACTATTCATTTTTCACTATTCACTTTAGATTATGAAGGTTCTCAAATTCGGAGGGAAGTCCCTCGCCAACGGAAAGGGCTTAGAGACAGTGCTTTCTATTATCACCGACAAGGTAAAACAAGGACAAGAGATCGCCGTGGTGGTCTCTGCTCGTGATAAAGCTACCGACCAGCTGGAGGCCATGCTGGAGCGCGCTGCCAAGGGCGAGGACATCTCGGCCGACTTCCAAGCCTTTAAGCAATACCAAATCGCTGGGGAGGAGATAGACCTTTCAGCGGAGTTCTCCATATTACAACGTATTTTTGATGGGGTCTCTCTCTTGGGCGACTATAATGACAAGATAAAAGATCACACCTTGGCACAAGGGGAAGTGCTCTCGGCTAAGTTTATCTCTTACCTTTTGCGCAAGCGTGGGGTCAAGGCGACCTTTGCCGATAGCCGTCGCTTCTATGTTACCGATAGTCACTTTGGCAATGCACAGCTGGTAGAAGACAGCTCGGCCAAGAGTACCATTCAGTATTTTACACAAATCCCCAAAGACGTTACCCCTATCGTTACAGGCTTTATTGCGGCCAATGCATCAGGCGAAACCACTACCTTGGGGCGCAACGGTAGCAATTACTCAGCCTCTATATTGGCCTCTATATTAGAAGCGGAAGAACTCCAAAACTACACCCATGTAGATGGGATCTTTACCGCCAATCCCGAACTGGTACCCGATGCCAAGATTATCCGCCAACTCTCCTTTGAGGAAGCCAATGAGCTAGCCAACTTTGGTACCTCTATCCTACACGCCAAAACCATTATTCCACTCTTGGAAAAGAAAATCCCCTTGCGTATTCTCAACACCTTCAAGCCCAATGATGCAGGTACGCTCATCTGTGAGGCGAAGGATAACATAGGAGGGATTCGCGCCATCTCTGTCTTGGAGAACTACGCCTTGGTAATCCTCGAAGGGCGTGGTCTCTTGGGAAAAGTAGGGGTGGATGCACGTATCTTCCGCGCTTTGGCTCAGGCCGAAATTAGTGTGAGTATCATCTCCCAAGGCTCTTCTGAGCGTGGTATCGGTTTTTTGGTAGCCAACAAGGATGCGCAAAAAGCCAAACAGGCCTTGGAGCGAGAGTTCGAATTGGATGTCTATAGCCACGACGTAAGCGGGGTAAGTCTGGTGCAGGAGGTGGGCGTGGTTTCTATCGTCGGACAGAACTTGGCCGACTTTGACAAGCCATATAACGCGCTGATTCGCAACCAAGTGATTCCGCTACTGATTAACAATTCCGCGACAGGACGCAACGTCAGCGTCGTGGTGCACAAAAAAGACCTCCCCAAGGCGGTCAATGTGATTCATGGTGAAATATTTGAAATCTCCAAGCGTATCAACTTGGCTATCTTCGGTCGTGGTACTGTGGGAGGTACCCTTATTGAACAAATCTTCGAGGCACGTGCCGATATCCTCAAGCGTAGAAATATCAACTTGCAAATCATCGCTATTGCCAATTCTAAAGAATTGCTCTTCAACCACAAGGGAATTTCCGCAGAGCAATATGCAGCCTTTGATACCCAGAAGCAACCTTACCAGATAGGAACATTTATAGCGCAAGTACAACAACATCACTTGGAGAACCTCATAGCGATTGATGTAACCGCAAGTAAAGACTTTGTAGAGAACTATCTGCCACTGGTAGAAAATGGTTTTGACTTGGTTTCAGCCAACAAGATAGCCAACACCATCGGTTATCCTTTCTATAAAAAACTCCGAGAAACACTCGCCCAATACAAAAAGCAATACCTCTATGAAACCAACGTAGGCGCGGGCTTGCCACTGATTGATACCATAAAGCTCCTACACCACTCAGGGGAGAACATCACTCGTATCAAGGGGATTTTCTCAGGGACACTCAGCTTTCTATTCAATACCTATTCGGCCAGTGATGCCCCCTTTAGTGAGATTCTCCAAAAGGCCATAGACAGTGGCTATACCGAACCAGATCCACGTGAAGACCTTTGCGGTAACGATGTAGGTCGTAAGTTGCTGATTCTGGCACGCGAACTGGATTTGGAAAACGAGTTCGAAGAAGTCTCTATTGAAAACCTGATCCCTGAAGCCCTACGCCAGGGTAGTCGTGAGCAGTTCCTCTCTCGCCTGAAGGAGTTTGACCCTATCTATCAGCAGATCAAGGATAAGGCACCCGCAGGGACAGTACTGCGCTATGTAGGTGATCTTCATGGCGATCTCTCACATACCTCTACCGCCCGCTTAGAGGTAAAGCTCGTTTCTGTACCTGTAACCAGTGCTTTAGGACAGGTCAAGGGAGCAGATTCTATCTTTGAGATATACACCGAGTCCTATGGGGAAAACCCGATCGTGATCCAAGGAGCAGGGGCAGGAGCTGCTGTAACCGCCCGCGGGGTATTCGGAGACATCTTACGTATCATTGGAAACAAATAACCTTTTCTAAACACTTTTAGTATGCACATTCACAAAAAAGATCTCATTGCTACCATAAAGCTCAATGCGGAGGAAATCAATTTGGATACAGCCAACCAGCTTTTAAAGGATCCTACTCTAAAACCCTGCCATATCATTATCCATTTGGAGGGCGTAACCGAGCTAGACGAGGAACAGCTTGATGCACTTTTCTACCTCTCCGAGATGGTACGTGCCGAGGGCGAACATTCCTTTGTGGTAGTCTATGAGCATTATAACCCAGATGATTTCCCCGAAGAACTCATCGCTTGTCCTACCCTACAGGAGGCTTTGGATATCATAGAAATGGAAGAAATAGAAAGAGACCTCTTTGATGATTAAGAGGTCTCTGAGGTTGTGTTCTCTAAGAGATTTTATATCGTCATACTGAAAATACGGGTAGTAGGCACATTGCGCTGCAATCTTAGGTCAAAGGCCATACAGATATTGCGAACAAAGGGTTTGCCTGCATCAGTAACCTCAATGGCATGAGGGAGAATACGTATGAGGCCGTCCTTTTCCATTTCTGCAAGACGGGATTTGACGGCTTCAACTTCAGGGAATTGCAACTGAGGAGCTTCCCATGAGGTGTGGAACTGACACATGAGGTTGAGGATATGGCGGCGCAAGATAAGGTCTTCCTCCGAAAGGATATGCCCACGGTACACAGGAATCCTATCGGTAGCCAAGACTTCTTCGTATTCCTTGACCGTCTTCACATTCTGAGCAAAGCCATACCAACTATCACTAATGGCCGAGATGCCTAGGCCTATCATCAGCTGGGTTTTGGAGGCGGTATAGCCCATAAAATTGCGGTGCAGCGTACCTTTTACGAAGGATTCGTACATTTCGTCCGTAGGCAAAGCAAAGTGATCCATGCCTATTTCTATATAGCCGTTGTCCAATAGCTGTTGCTTGCCAATCTCATAGAGGTGTCGCTTTTGGTCGGCCGTTGGCAGGTCATTCTCGTCAAATCCACGTTGGCCAGTACCCTTTACCCAAGGCACATGTGCATAGCTATAAAAGGAAATACGGTCAGGACGTAGGCTATTGGTACAGTCTATCGTATAGCGGACGTCTTCTTCCTTTTGGAAGGGAAGCCCAAAGATAAGGTCGTGGCTTATGGAGCTATAGCCTATTTCCCGTGCCTGAAGGGTAACACGCTCCACATTGGCAAAGGGCTGAATGCGGTGAATAGCCTTCTGTACCACAGGTGAATAATCTTGCACCCCATAGCTCACACGGGTAAAACCCAAAGCGTAGAGCCTTTCCAAGTGCTCACCAGTGGTATTGTTGGGGTGTCCCTCAAAGCTGAACTGGAACCCTTCGGCTCGGTCTGCTCCTTCAAAGATCTGATCTATAAGGTGTTGCAAGTTGTCAGGGGAAAAGAAAGTAGGTGTACCCCCCCCTAAGTGGATTTCCTTGATTCGAGGCCTTTCAGGAAGCACGGCCAAGTAGAGTTGCCATTCCTTGAGGACATTTTTTATATAAGGGTCTTCCATTTCGTGCCTTTTGGTGATATGCTTATGGCAGCCACAAAAGGTACAAAGACTCTCACAAAAAGGTAGGTGTATATAAAGGCTGATGCCTTGGGTGTTATTGCTTTCCGCAAAGGAAGTCCGTACCGAAGCAAGCCATTTTTCATAGGAATAGGAGCTATCTTCCCAATAAGGTACTGTGGGATAACTGGTATAACGAGGGCCTGGTACGTTGTATTTTTGAAATAAAGAAGACATCTTTTTAATTGTTAATTATCAATTGTTAATTGTTAATGCAAATCAATAGTTAAAATGTTGTCGGCAACTATCTAAGGTGCAATAAATGGTACCTCTACACATGCACTGGCTAAGACAATTACTGATAAGCGTAGTCCTTAGTAGAGACGCAATTTATTGCGTCTCAATGAATTGGACTATACAATTGTTTTTCTACTATTGGCTAGCATTGTTAATGGTGTTGTTGTTTTGTTTGGGCTGCAAAGATACAAAAAAGTTTTGACTTCTGACCTCTGACTTCTGACTTCTGGCCTCTGACTGCTGACTACTGACCTCTGACTGCTGATATAGAAAAAATCTATAAAAAAACCGTTCTTTTTCTCCTGAAAAAGTTGTATCTTTGCATTCATAATTTTTAAAGTTAAAAAACATGGCATTACAAATAACTGATGCTTCATTTGACGAAGTAGTACTCAAGAGTGATAAACCTGTATTAGTAGATTTTTGGGCAACATGGTGTGGTCCTTGCCGTATGCTTGGCCCAGTGATTGAAGAACTTGCTACTGAATACGAGGGTAGAGTAGTGGTAGGCAAAGTGGATGTGGATAACAACCAAGAGTTTGCCGCCAAATATGGGGTGAGAAATATCCCTACCGTATTGGTATTCAAAGACGGAGAAGTTGTAGGCCGCCAAGTAGGGGTTGCACCTAAGAAAACCTATACCGATGCCTTAGATTCACTTCTATAATTTATTAAAATTCATAAGGTTATGAGGCTATCTGTATATCAGGTAGCCTTTTTTCTAAAATTTCAACCATGAACTTAGCAAAATATATTGATTATACGCTTCTTAAAGCAACAGCAACACCTGCTCAAATAGAAAAACTTTGCCAAGAGGCACGCCAATATGGCTTTTTCTCAGTCTGTGTCAATAGTGGTTATGTCCCTTTGGTAGCCCAAGCGCTTAAAGGCGCTGAGGTGAAAGTATGTACTGTAGTGGGATTCCCCTTGGGTGCTATGAGCACTCAGGGCAAGCTGCATGAGGCTTCCACAGCCTTGGCCGAGGGTGCTGATGAGGTCGATATGGTGATCAACTTGGGTCTCCTCCTCTCAGGACAGACGGCTAAGGTACGAGAAGAAATCGCCTTACTCAAGGAAGAAACAGCCGATAAAGTGCTGAAAGTCATCATAGAAACCTGCTATCTTACCGATGAGCAGAAACGCTTAGCCTCCCAACTTTGTGTAGAGGCAGGCGCCGACTTTGTCAAGACCTCCACAGGCTTCGGTACAGCAGGGGCTACCCTCGCCGATGTACGGCTAATCAAGGAAGTGGTAGGCGACAAAGCGCTGATCAAAGCCTCAGGAGGTATTCGCGATCGGGAAACCGCCCTACAATATATCGCCTTGGGGGTAAGCCGTATCGGTGCTTCGGCAATACTGGTATAGTTTTTAGTTTTTAATTAGAAAAGCGAATCAATAGTGAAGATATTATTCGCAAACTTCCTAAGACGCAATTTATTGCGTCTTAACGAATAGGAGTCTACACTAATCACTAATCACTAACCACTAATCACTATTCACTGATTGAATGGTCTGTATAAAAATATCACTAACACTAGGTATTTGCTGGTTGAAGTGGGTGATTTTGCCCCTTTCAGCTAAGTAGAACAACACCTGATGAGGGTCTTGCTCTTTGGTGAGGTGTACTAGCCATTTCTCTTCGTTGTGAATGGTAGGGAATTGGGCAGCAGTAGTTTGGTAACGACTTTTGAATTCTTCGAAAGAGACACCTTCGTTGGGGATAATTCCTACTTCGTAGGTGTCCTCTTGGAATTGTCGTTTGATAGTCTTTAGCTCTCCACTAAGTAGTAATTTGGAGCGGTTCAGTAGGGCAATATGATCACACAAGCTCTCTACCGACTCCATACGATGGGTAGAGAAGAGAATGGTCGCCCCCTGCTCGCGCAAGTAAAGTACCTGATCCTTGATAATCTCCGCATTGATAGGGTCTAAACCGCTGAATACCTCGTCAAAAATCAGTAGTTTAGGCCGATGGAGTACCGTGGCGACAAACTGCACCTTCTGGGCCATACCCTTGGAAAGCTCCTGTAGCTTCTTTCCCTTCCAATGGGCTATCTCCAAGCGATTAAGCCAAAAATCCAATTGCTCCTCAGCGCGCTGACGACTCAACCCCTTGAGTTGACCCAAGTATAGGAGCTGTTCGCTGACGGTCATATTCTTATAAAGGCCTCTCTCTTCGGGCATATAACCTATATGGGAGATATGTGCGGGGCTTAGTGGCTCTCCGTCCAAGCGTACTTCTCCTCCGTCAGGGAAAATAATCTGGTTAAGGATACGGATAAGGGTTGTTTTCCCAGCTCCATTAGGTCCTAATAGCCCAAAAATACTCCCATGTGGAATCTCCAGAGATACGTCAGAGAGGGCACATTGCTTGCCGTACTGCTTGCTTAGGTTGGTGATCTGTAAAAGTGGTGTGTTCATAGTTAATTCCCTTTAGTAAGTTCGGTGAATAGTTGTTCTAGGTCGGTATGACGATGGTTCATCTGTAGGATTTTCAGCCCATTCTCTGTAGCAAAATCAAAGAGCTTTGGGCGCATATCCTCTTGAGTATCAAAAGTAAGGGTAAAGAAAAACTCTTCGTTGTTGCGAATGCTCTTGATATGTGGGATACGGCGCAATAGCTGTTCCTCCACACGGAAGTCAAAGAGGATTTCTATGGTCTGTTCCTTGTCCTGTAGGTGTGCCATAGGCTCATTGAGGATAATCTTCCCCTTGTGTAGGATCATCACTCGCTGGCAAACGGCCTGTATCTCCTGCATGATATGAGAGGAAAGCAATACCACTTTTTCCTGTCCCAGATCGCGGACTATTTGTCGTATCTCAAGGATTTGCTGAGGGTCAAGGCCATTGGTAGGTTCGTCCAAGATCAGTACATCGGGGTCATGCAGTAGGGTTGCGGCCAGTCCCACGCGCTGGCGATACCCCTTAGAGAGGGTGTGTATCTTCTTGTGGGCATGGCTCTCCAAGCGTGTCAGGGCGATACTCTCGGCAATATTCTTTCGAGGCGCATGGTAGATATTGGCCACATAGCTGAGGTACTCCTTTACATACATATCAGGATATAGTGGGTTATGCTCAGGCAGATAGCCCAAGTGCTGCTGTGCCTGCTCGCGCTCTGAGAGGATAGAATGGCCTAAGACACGAACATTCCCCTCATCGGGCAAGAGAGCACCGCACATCATTTTCATCGTGGTAGTTTTTCCAGCGCCATTCAGCCCCAGAAAACCTGTGATTTCCCCTTTGCGAAGTTCAAAATCAAGATGATCCACTACGCGTTGCCCCGCGTATTGTTTGGTTAAGTGTTCTACGATAACAGCCATAATGGTGTGTGGGTATAAAACAGAAAATAAGGGCAAATTTACGTAAAAAATACTTTAGTGAAAATATATTTAACTCAAAAAAAAGTGGTACATTTGCTTTCTCTTTTCGCAGAAAACAATAAGTTCATTTAAGTTTCGCAAGCTCTGTAATCAACTGATTCTCAAAACATCCCCCCTACCCCCCCCTCAAGGGGGGAGTTAGTAAGTAATAGAGGTTCAATAAGTTATAAAAGGGAAATTTTCTAATTTAATAAACAAATTAGACCATTTCAACGCCCTTAAAGCTCCCCCTTTGGAGGGGGGTTGGGGGGAGGTTTTTACAAATAATTGTTTATCAGTTACTTGCAATTTCAATAGCAACCTAAAAACAACTTGCGAAACTTAAAT
>NZ_ALNN01000021.1:0-11384 GCF_000293175.1 Capnocytophaga sp. CM59 | reverse complement strand
TACATCATTGGTCGATACCACATTGGTTATCTTAGCGGTACTTACAGCATCGCACTGATCCTCAGTGGTTACTGTTGGCTGGTCTGGACGACCTTTGGCCGCTTTTATCTCAAACTCAGCTGACTGCTTATCACAACCGTCCTTAGTTGCCGTTACTTTATACTTACCTACGCCCAAACCTGAGATTACCCCTGTGGTTCTATCTACAGTTGCGGTTACGGTGGCGCTGGTTACGGTATTGATAAAAGTATAGCTTACATCATTGGTCGATACCACATTGGTTATCTTAGCGGTACTTACAGCATCGCACTGATCCTCAGTGGTTACTACTGGCTGGTCTGGACGACCTTTGGCAGCGGTAATGGTAAATTCAGCTGAGGTCTCTGTACAAGTACCTTTTGTTGCTGTTACCTTGTAAGTCCCTTCGGCAAGCCCTGTTACTACTCCTGTCGTTCTATTGATAGTAGCCGCTACAGTAGTGTTAGTTCGTGTATTGGTAAAGGTATAGCTTACATCATTGGTCGGTACCACATTGGAAATCCTAACTGTACTTGGGTTATCACAGTTTGCTGCATCTTCAGCCACTATAGTTGGTTTAGCAGGATTAGGAAACTGCTCATCTATGGTAAAGAGAGCTGAAAGCGCTGAGGCACAGCCATTTTGGGTTACTTTAAGTTTGTATTTACCTGCGGGCAGGTCGGTGATAGCCCCTGTACCTGCATCTACAGTCGCACTTACTGCTGTATTATGAATATCAATAAATGTATAAGTAGCGCCCGTATACTGACTAATATTGGTAATCTTCATCAGGGTAGGAGCTGTACAGCTCGGATCACTGACCTTATCCAAGGTTGGAGTAACTGGGGTCTTGGGGGCCTCTATAGTAAAGTCATCAGACTGAGGAGAATCACAGCTATCCTTCTTAGCATAGAGCTTATGAGTGCCTACCGCTAAGTCGGTGGTGATCACCCCTTGGGTGCTAACTGTAAGCTCTGTAGGGTTTCCTACCAAGTAGTATTTGTAGCCCAAGGAAGCCTCGTAGCCTACTATCTTGATTTTCGTCTTATCGGTACAAGTAGCATTCTCATACACTTCCAAGACTGGCTTATTGGGAGCTGTCTTGCCCTTTACGACAAAGGTAACAGGCAGAGAGTAACAGCCATTGGTACCCTTAGCACGCATCGTATGAGTACCTACCGCAGGCGTTGGAGTGATTTCTCCATTGCCATTGAGCGTATATTCTGTGTCATCCGCTGCATGGAAGGTAAGTCCAGCACGAGAGGAAGTAATCTTCACCTTAGTATTCTCGGTACAGTTGAATGTCTCTACACTGAGTGTTGGTTTCGCTGGTGCCTGCTTAACCACAAAGGTTATGGAGTTGCTACGCACCGTCTCACATTGGCCTATTACCTCTACATAGTAATAGAAAGTACCAGCGGTAGTGAGCGAAGGTATATAGTTAGGCGCATCTGTCCCTACATGGGTACCGCCTACATTGGTAGCGGTAGTGGTTTGGTACCACTTGTATTGGAGCGTACCACTTCCTTCGGCTACCACGCTGAGTGGCCTAACCGTCTCGTTTTGGCAATAGGTATCTCCTACAGGAGGTGCTGTGATAGTGGTCTTCTTATTGATAGTTACCCTTACTGGAATGGTACGTTCCTCTTTACCACAATCATCCTTGACCACACAATAGTAATAGGTAATTCCTGTTGATGTGGTCGTAGGGGTATAGGTATCAGTCATAACCCCAGTCGAGGTACCTCCATGTATAATCGGAGAGGTATTTTTGAACCACTCATAGGTCAGTCCTTGTCCTGTAGCCACTACCTTGAAGGGTTGCACCCCTGTCTGTCCTTGGCAATAGGTAGCATTGGAAGGCTGCTGGGTAATAGCCATAGAAGGTTTTACCGTTACAGGGATGATATTACTTACTGGGGCTGCACAAGCTGCATCATTGGCTACCTTCACAAAGTAATAGGTGATTCCCTCCTGATTCGTTTCAGGGGTATAAGAGGCCTGAGTAGCCCCTAATATAGGAGTAGCTCCTGCGGTACTATTGGTGCTATTCTGATACCATTGGTAGGTATAGTTCGTATCATTCCCTTCTGCCACTACGGTAAGAGGTGCTGCGGTAGCCCCTTTACAATAAGGGGTAGCTGGGGCTACAGGCTGGGTTTTGATTTTTAGATATTGAACATTTAGCTTAAATACCTCTGATTGTGTTGTATATGAGATCGGAGGCGCTGGAGATGGTTGTAGCTGGAGCGTAGTCAACTCTATCTTATATTCCTTACCATTCATTGCTTCTGTAGCGGTCATCGTATAGGTATAAGTTCGCTTATCTCCATTCCTTGTTTCTGTCAGAGGAGCTATATATGAAAATACACCTCCATTCTTTTCCATAAGCTTCAGGGAAGAAGGAATCGCTCCTATATAAACAGTAGCTTCCATTTTTATCGTTACAGTCTCTCCTACACATACAGTTTGATCAGTAGGTTGCTGGCTTATTTGAGGTGGGTTTGACGGATTAGGCGTTTGATATATCCCTATCTGCTTATCCAATACCTTACTACAAGAGGTAAGGGTACCATCGGTAATTTTGGTCACCTTCACTATCGTATTGGGTTGTATCGTTTCAGTATAAGTAACCACTCCTGTAGCATTCAGTGTGATGGTTTGCTCTGGCTGGGTACCTATTTGGAAGGTTATCATCGCATTAGGGGTTCCCTTAAAGGTTAAGGTAACAGGATCTCCTGTTGGCGAAACTGTTGCTGGGTTTGCCACTATACTTTCAAACTGTGGATCCACTATCTGTACATTGACCACTTCCCTATCACTCTCACAATCACCATTGGTACGAGCTACATAATAAGTAGTCGTACGCAATAAGATACCAGAAGCCAAAGGCGTACCTGCTGAAGGGACATCATACCAACGTAGGTCTGCTCCCTGAGGGGCAAGGTCTCTTACGCGCTTCTGATCTGCCGCACAGAAAGTCTGATTGGCATTCACCCCTGTAGGCTTTGCGGGCTTAGGAGCAATGAGCAGTGGCGTTTTTTCGCTCACACACTTGCCTGACTCTTGTATGGTATAGAAATATTTGTCTAATATAGAAAGGTTTATAGCGTTTACATCGGCTTGCTCGTCCCAGTTATTACCATTCTGGAGGTATAGCTTAGCCGAAGTGCCTATTGCAGCCTTTACCTGCCCCACGGAGGGGGTAGTGGTATTGCATAGGGCAACAGTACGTGCCACTGCTGGAGTGAGGTTGGTAGAGCGCTCCAAGCTAAGGGTCATATGTCGGCTATGGCACTTAGGCGCTTGCTCTATGGTAAAGGTATATTTATCCAACATATTCCAGTCCACTGGATCGCTATCATTCATCTGCAGGCCGTCATTCTTATAGATATTGAGGGTACCCGTATAGCCTTTGGCTATCAAGAGAGTCCTAAGGGCACCCACGGTTGCATCTGGGCAAAGTGTCAAGGTCTCTGCACGGGCTGGAGTATGCTCTTTCTCTAAGACAGTTACTGAATAATAATCAGATGGGCACTTGTTATTCTCCTCTATGGTAAAGAAGGCACTGCTATCTACCTTTAGAATATTTGCATCATTTTGCAGATTCTTATCCTGATCATAGATTTTGATACCATCCGCTTTGGCTGAAGGATAAAGGGCGCGCAAGGCCGCTCTAAGCTCCCCTATATAGACATAAGAGAAGCCATATTCCTTCCAGTACTGGGTACAAAGCGGAATCACCTTAGGCTCGGCTACCGAATGAGGTTGTATGGTTACAGTCACTGGTGACTGAGCAGTAAGGCAAGTACCTTCCTCCTTGCTATAAGTCAGGGACGTACCTGAGGATAGCTGATAGGCATCGGCAAGGGCAACCCCATTCTGATAGAGGATGATCTTGGCATGGTCTACGGGATCAATACGCTTTTTGAGTTCACCTACCGTAAGGGCGCATATAGCCCCCAAATTTTTTGGAGCCAAAGCGGTAGTGGAAGTACGACTGAGGGTAATACTCAAGGTAGCGCTGGGGCAAAGGTAATTCTGCTGTACGCGCAAATAAAGGGTCTTGTTGCCTCCGTTGGGTATGGTTCCTACCGCATCCGAGGCCTGTTTTTCATTGGTTCCATTTTGGGCATCCTGAGCGGAAGTATACCAATGGAAGGCAAGAGCGGCTTGGCTTACAGCTGCCTCACTTTGAGAAAGAATCAGCTGAGCAACCTCTCCATAGGTGATATCCTCCTGACAGATGACAATTTGGGTCTTTACCTTATCCGAGGCGGTCGTCTTACGTACCTTCAGGGTAGCCTCGGCTCTGACCAAGACTTCCCCACAAGGGCGCACTACCTCATAGACAAAGGTATTGGTACGACCTGCATATTCGGGCGAATTGATATTGACCTGGCCATTGGCAGGTACCTCAATCACCCCAGCTTTATCCACGATACGTACCACCAAATCAGCATATTGACCTACGGTAATATCACGATTGATAAAGAGATTGTTAAGGTCAAATATCTCAGGGGTGGTATCCACGGGTGCACATTTTTCCAGACTTAGGCCGTTAGGTGCGGTAAAAGCAGGATAGTCATTGGCCTTTCTTAGCTGATAGGCTGAGATATTGGCACGTGCGATACAAGCATTCACATCATTATCGTACTCAGCGACAAATCGCACGCCATAGGTATGGGTAAAATCGTCTTCTGTGAGTGGAAACACCTCCAAGGTAGTCCCCCTGTGAAGCACATGAGTAGGATTGTCGGAGCGATACCACTCTATTTTGATCTTGTCTCCCAAGTCTGGTACCGAAAGAATGGCCTTTTGCCCTACACAATAATATTCCTGTGAGGTGGTAAGGCGTGGAGGTAAGAAGTTGGAAATCACCTCATCGTAGGTTCTTTCGTCACCACAATTATCCCTTACCTTGAACACATAGCGCGTATTGAGATCATCAGGATCCACATTAAGGAAGAAATTGCCATCGGTACTGGGGCGGTTCACGATTATCCCATCCTTAGTTACTAAGGTATAGGTATAAGGAGGCTGCCCGCCCTTGGGGATCAAAGCGATATGATATTTAGGAGGGTTGCCTGGACGGAATTCTCCACAGCCAAAGCCCACTGCATTGAGGCCTTCTAAGCTACCTTTGTATTCCTTCTCGGAGAGCACCTGGGTACATTCGTAAGGGCCTTTATTTTGGTCTTCTGTATGGGTGAAGGTACGGCGTACTATGCGGAACTTACCCTTTAGCGCTCCTGAGATAAGGGCTTCCGAAGGGCCATTAGACCCCAAGATAGGCAATGGGTTTCCATTGGAAGAGGCAGGTTTCCAGGTTTTGGTAGCCGTATCATAACGCTCTATGGAATAAAGTACATTCCCCTTAGGCTTTTGTGCTAAGTTGCCACTGACCTTAGGAAGGCAATCGGTACTCCAAGAGAGTGTATAGGCCTCAGGCTCTATAATTGCATCTGTTCTTATTTTTTCATAGCCACAGGTATCAGTATATTTGATAGTATAAGTGCCTGCAGGAAGGTCTTTTACAATCCAAAGATCCTTACGGACACGATCTGAATCCGACACTACATAAGGGATGGACATACCCGTAGGGAGCTTGGAGCGATCCCCTGTGAAGTCAGTGATAACTATTCGGGCAATCTGTGCCCTATTGTACAAATTTTCTATACGCAAAGAAGCATATTCGGTACCTGTAGCGGTAACGGCCTTACAGCTGGCCACCTGGGAGAGGTATAGGACAGCAGGTGACTCAGTAACTCCTGTACGTATGGTAAGTTCCGGATAAGACTCCGAACGAGTAGGACAATCTGCCGACACTACCCTAAACTGTACCTTATCTCCCACATTAAGCAAGCCCGAAGGAATCAGAGTGCGAGTCTGAGTGTCCCATAGTTTTACAAACTTATCCTGCATATCGGAATGTGAGGTGTGGATTTTATAAAAGCCTGCCGCATTGGGGTCAAAGTGCGCTGGATAACGTTCCAACACATAATAGACAGGAATATAAGGGGCATAGTAGCCATATCGGACGGCCTTCACCGCAGGATTACAGCCACCTGCATTATCTGTAAAGAAAGTAATATCCTTCATAGGATCCTCTGATGCTCGCGCTACATAAGGCAGTGTTTGAGTTGTCCCACAGGCGGTAATATGGGCGGTAATACGCCAAATACCGAACTCCTTAGGGGTACTCTGATAGATATCCTCTTTCCATTGCAAGAACTTATGTCCGTCCTCATCTCCCCCTCCTGAGAGCTTGAAAGCCTGCTCCAAGTCGGTACGGTTGGTTATATTTTTAGCATAATAATAGGTATGGTTTGTTGGAGAGACAAACTCCCACTTCACCTCAAAGGGATAAGGAAAAGCATCGGCTTCCCATACCTTTTCTATATTCTCTCCTCTGAGTTCCAATTTCTTAAAAGCTACAAAGTTACAGCTGTATTCATGTACCAAAGGTTGAGATTTGTTAGGAAGGTCTTCTCTGATTTTGGTGAATTTAAGAATCTGATTTGCTGCCACGACCACTTGTTCAGAAGCATTTCCACCTCCAAAGGAACAGTTGTCTGTTACTTTTACCTTATAGTTGCCCGCTGGCACATCCAAAAAGACATTGGAGGACTGGCGAGGCCTTACTACTGTACCATTATCAGCATTGATCAAGGTATAAGTAAGAGGAAACTTCCCAGAGGTTACCTTCACTCTGATACTTCCATTCCCTGTACAAAGGGCAGGGATATATTGGGCGGTATAAGCAATAGGTTCATTATCCGCACGAACAGTCACCTGCTGAGTTAGCGTAGTATGAGGGGCTGTTTTTTTCACAGCCTTAATGTCATAGATACCTGCTCCCAGTCCTTCGTACTTAGGTGCAATTAGAGGTGAGGTAGGGTAAACTGCATCCGAGTACTTCTTATAATAGAAGTCATAATCGCTATTGCTGGCACCCTGTCCCACTACTGAGAAAAAGATCCCTGCCGCATTGGCACACCACTCGTCTTCCACACGAACAGCCAACTCATGGGGCACACTACTGATAGGCTTTATGGTATAGTCAAAGCTGGTAGTATAGGTACAAAGCCCATTCTCCGCCTTGAGTGCAAAGCGTCGCTCCTTGGTGGTCACGCCCACTGGAATCTCTATAGTGACTTTTTCATCGGCAGGTTGAGAGTAGCTATACCTATATACATAGGTATTCCCATCCTGATCGGTCAGGGTATACTTGGTATCATTCAGCGGATAGCGAATGACAAATTCGGCCGTAGCCCCATAGCTTACTTTTGAGAAAGTTGTGATGTGGGTCTGCTCCAAGGCCTTCTGTATATAGGGATCACACGTTTGTGCAAATGACTTGCCCGAAAGCAATAACCCTATGAAAACCAACAAATTGAAAATCTTCTGCTGCATTCTATTAACCTTATTTAGCATACTAAAAATAAGTTTTATAATTTGAATGCAAAGATAAGTATTTTCTTAACCTGACGCTATTTATTTATACAAAAGTTATCAATATTCGTTGGCTTATTTTTAAGATTTGATTATATGTTTTAACTTTTATAAGCAGTCTCAGCTTATTTCTTCAGTAGCTTATGGGCTAATTGGATTTTGACCCAGTAGCCTAATGAAATTCCCAAGGCATCAGCCAAAAGGTCAAGAGGATCACCTGAGCGCCCCATGTGCATATATTCTTGAGCCAACTCGGTGGCTATACCATAGAGCAAAAGTAGTGTAAAGCAAAGCCAAAAGGCTTGTAGGGGGAAAGTGGCCTTGTACAAAAAAGAAAGTAGCGCAAAGATGGCCACATGTACTACCTTGTCAGCTCCCTCAAAAAGAGGTAGCTCCTGTGGTAAGTCTTTGGGCGAACTTAGCAGCATGTAGGTAAGAAAAAGCCAGTAAAGTATTAATAGTACGGGGAGAAAACGATTTATTTTCATAATATGGTGTGGAGACGAATGTCTTTCGTCTTTAAGAAAAAAGATTAGGGGCGAATTGCCTCGCCCCTATTATCATTATTTTGCAACATCAGTAACTTTTGCATCCACAATTTCTATTTCAAACATAAGGTCAGCATCGGGAGGAATCACGCCATTACCAAAACCTTGTTTGCCATAAGCCAAGGCAGAAGGGATAAATACACGTATCCTATCGCCTACTTTCATAGAAAGAAGTGCTTCCTTAAAGCCAGCGATAAGGCCTACCTCTGGGCTGTATTTCCAAGCATAAGGGATATATCCATACTGAGGATCAGCGGCACGTGCGGCATCATAAGCATCATTCTCTTTGGCTATTTCTGCTATATTGGTGTCAAACAAATCTCCTGTAGCGCGGAGGAAACCTGCATAATTTACCAATACATCTGAACCGATTTGAGGTTTTACACCATTGCCTTCCTTGAGTTTAAGTATCTTGATACCTGAGGGTTGTGCTACTGCTTTAGCTTCCTGCTCTGCCATAAGGGCAAGGTTCTTTTCCTTTTGTGATTCTAACTTCTGAGCCTTAGCATTTTGCTCTTTCATAAAAGCATCAAACACTTTAGGAGCGTCCCATTTCTGAGCGTCCTTACCTACACGGATAATCTCTACCTTCTTAATAACCACAGGATCTACAGGGCGATCTTGTGCACCTGTCTTTACAGAAGTAATCTTGCTAATAACATCTTCGCCTTGGATTACTTGTCCAAAAATAGTATGGCGGAAGTTAAGCCAATCGGTAGCTACTTCGGTGATGAAGAACTGGCTGCCATTGGTAGCAGGCCCTGAGTTAGCCATACCAAGTTGGCCTTTTCTGGTGTATCTGAGGGTATCTACAAACTCATCAGCAAACTTATACCCAGGGTCGCCCTCTCCTGTTGCGGTACGGTCGCCCGCCTGGAGCATAAAGTTCTTAATCACACGGTGTGATTTGGTACCATCGTAATAACGCTTACCTTTGAGAGAGTCTGCTACATAAGTATTGGTACCTTCGGCCAAAGAAACAAAATTGGCCACGGTTCCTGGAGTTGCCTTGTAGTAAAGCTCGGCAAGCATATCTCCGTAATTGGTTTGGATATCTGCATACAAGCCATCCTTTAGGTTCGGATACTTAGCAGACTTACAAGCCACTAATAACAAGGGCAATAACAATGCCCATAATTTGACTTTTTTCATAAATTTCTATATTTAACAAATGAAATTACATTTTTAATTAGCCCTATCGGCACTCTTTTTAGCCGTATCTACGGCATCTTCCTCTTTGGCAGGCGTAATCTTAAGAATATGTACCTGGGCACGGATAGGCTTATTGATACCTATTTTTTCCTTATCTCCATGATATCCAAAAGCAATTTCCGAAGGGAAGAAAAATACGGCTTCCTCATAGACTTTCAATAGCTTAATGGCCTGCCGAAGTCCCTGAAATAGTTCTTGCTTATCCACTATATAAGTAATGACCTTAGAGTCCTCCTTAGTATAAATTTCTTTCCCGTAAATATCTGAAATACTATAGGTAAACTCCACTTGATCTCCAAATTGAGGTAAAGGGTCAGGTGCTGCATTCTCCGATAGATAGTAGTACTTGAAACCATCCTTGGAACTCAGATAGGTATGTAGTGTATCACAAGCAATAATGGAATCCATCACAGCCTCTTGGTCTTCAAGTAATTCCCTATTTTTCTTAGCCGATTCTTTTAGAAAAGTATCTGTTTTGATCATTACAGGACGGCGAGCTTCCTTCTTATTACAGGAAACTACCAACAGAAGTATCAGTAGGGCAAATATAGTTCTCATAATATGGAATTTGAATGATAGGCATCGGGACGTGATAAGAATTGGGGCAATACCTCCAAGAAATACTTAACCGTATCCTCCAAAGAGGTGTGCGAACTTCCCCCCGCCGCATTGATATGCCCCCCTCCATTGAAATAAGTACGCGCCAAGAGATTCACATCTAAGTTGGTTTTGGATCGGAAAGAAATTTTGATCAGCTTATCTTCCTCGTTCTCAATAAATATAGCAGCCAATTCAGCCTCCTTGATACGCAGCCCGTAATTGACAAAGCCTTCGGTATCGCCCTTGCGAAAGTTGAACTGCTTGAGGGTCTTGCTACTGATATACATATAAGCCGTATGATGCTGTGGCAAATAGGTGAGATCATTGAGCACATGTCCCAATAGCAACAGACGGTCTATGGAATAGCTATCTAAGACTTCTGAGGCTATCTCTGTACAATTAGCTCCTTTCTCCAAGAGCGTTGCTACAATCCTATGAGTCTCAGGGGAAGTCATTGAAAAACGAAATCCTCCTGTATCGGTCATAATTCCTGTATAGAGACAGGTGGCAATCTCTTGATTGATAGCCTGCTCAGAGCTAAGAGCAGTTATCACCTTATATATCAGCTCACAAGTGGAACTGGCCTTGTCATCGGAATAAGTAATCTTAGCATACGTATCGGGCTGTTGGTGGTGATCTACCATAACAAAGTCAGCCTGCGACTGCTCTAACAAGGCGGTCAAAGGCTTAGCTCTCAGTAGGTTATTAAAATCCAATGTAAAGATAAGAGAAGAAGCCGCAATACGTTGCTGAGCCTTACTCTCCCCATTGGGATAAATAAGAATTTGGTCAGCGGCAGGCATCCATTTTAGGAAATCAGGGAAATCAGTAGGGGCAATCACCTGTACATCGTGTCCTTGATTTTTAAGAAAATGATACAATCCCAATGTGCTCCCTATGGCATCTCCATCGGGAGAGGTATGGGGAACTATGGTTATCACTGGCCTATGATCCAAAAGCGCTTGTAGGCTTTTACTATCTTGTATATTCATAGGGCAAAGATACAAATTCTTTTTGAATTATCAATTGCTAATTGTCAATTGTTAATGAAATATCACTAGGATTGCTCACTCCCATCACCCATCATTTGCTTGAGGTTATCTATAATTTCTTGGAGGCCATTAGTTTTTATCTCAAAGACAGTAGAGAGGAGCATACCGAGCTTTCCCTTGGGGAAACCTTGCGAACTGAACCATTCCAAATAATAGATCGGTAAATCAGCAATTATTGTGCCCTTATACTTACCATAAGGCATAGGGGTGGTGATGATTTCTTTGAGAATTTCGTTGTTCATAGTGGTTAGTGGTTAGTGGTTAGTAGTTAGTGGTTAGAAAAAATAGTAAAAAACCGAACTATTCAAAAGAATAATTCGGTTATTGTAAAGAAGGCGGCGACATACTCTCCCACAAATTGCAGTACCATCTGCGCTAAAAGGTTTAACTTCTCTGTTCGGAATGGTAAGAGGTGAGACCTTTCGCTTTAACCACCTTAAATTTTTAGTGATTAGTGAAAAACTAATAGTGAATAGTTCTTCACCACACTTGTATTTTA